>DATFZA010000211.1:0-9145 GCA_035314765.1 Bryobacteraceae bacterium | reverse complement strand
TTTTTCGCGAATTGCAAAATATTGCGCGCAGCCACCTGAGACGGGACCGCCCGAATCAGACTCCTCAACCAACCGCTCTGGTCAACGAAGCCGCGGGACAAGCGCAACCGGCGCAATGGGAGGACCCCTGCGATTCCTCTCCGATAACTGCGCGAGCGATGACGATCTGCGGAAGTAGAGTCGCTGCTAGCAAGTTCGTGCTCGGATTACAACGTTCTGAAGGCGGCCATCGCCCAGGTGGCAGGCGCAACCGCGCTGATCTCCAGCGACGATGACACAGTTATCGGCCCGTATCACTTGCTGAAATTGATCGGTCACGGCGGTATGGGCGAAGTGTGGCTGGCCGAACCAAAGGAGTCCGTGCGGGCCGGGCGGCGATGTAGCTGATCTCAGCAGAGGTTGAGCGCAAAACTCAGCCAATCGCATCTGGCTGCTTCTTTTCGGGCCGCTGCAGAATTCCATAAATTGAAATAAAACACGAAATAAATCAAGCGATAGAAATCTCACAGTGCTGAAACGGACTGTAATTTGCCAACGGCAACGAGTGTGGCCTGCGTTACACAGAGGGCTATAATTCCGAACCTAGGCCATATTTAGCTGAAATACTAGCTCTGCCTAGGTGCGGTTTAGTACCATCTATCACTTGTGGCCATGGGGGTCTCTAGGTTAGGTAACTATAATGATTACAGTAGATTAGTCACCTGTACTAATTCTCTCGGCTACGCGCTTTGGCGCATTGCCCGGTTTCTTTAGCGATGTTACAACCTGAACGGCGTAGTCTGGAGCGGAAGATCCATGCTCCGGTGATTCCGTGAATTTCGCTGCGATCGCGGTCAATTGAATAAGAGAGAATAGGAGAAAAAATACCATGAACAAGGCCGCAGGAACCAGGCTTGGCATACCCCAGACCCTTGGATGGGTGCGCGTCGTCATCATGACAATCCTTGCAGTCGCGGCGTCGACCGCCTGGAACGCCCAAGCAACACCAGCTCTGGGCAACTGGACCCAGGCGCAGGTCAACACGGCTACTCAGAACGGCGTCGCCTACATCGACTCCCAGCAGAACCCCAACGGCAGCTATGGCAGCGCCGCCCCCATCTCGGAGACCGGGCTCGCCCTGGTCGCCTATAGCGT
Source organism: Bryobacteraceae bacterium (assembly GCA_035314765.1). Lineage (GTDB taxonomy): Bacteria > Acidobacteriota > Terriglobia > Bryobacterales > Bryobacteraceae > DATFZA01. The sequence continues at coordinate 8,011 of DATFZA010000211.1, read as the reverse complement.
GGTCGCAGGCGGAAATTTCAGCAACCTGTCCTCCAGCTACCAACTGCATGTGCAAAACGCCATCACTTGGCTGCTCGGTCAGCAGAATGTCGCCGGATATTGGGCCGACGGTGGTTTTTACCAGACATATAGCACTGGACTAGCGCTCGCGGGATTGAGTAGTTTCACTTCCGTGAATCCGGCAATCCCGGCGGCCATTACCAATGGCCGCGCATTTCTGGTAAGCGAATTCCAAGGCCCCGCGTTTACGGGTTGCGCTTCAGCTAACGGTTCACCGACTTCCAACTACTGCGGCGGGTGGAACTACGACGCTGACCCGGGCCGCTCGGACGAATCGAATACCGGGTATGCCCTGTTCGGACTGCAACTCACTGGCGGCGTGCCAGCGTCGCTGCAAGGTGACGACGTCAACTGGCAACATCACATCCAGCAGATCAGCACCAACCCCTTTGCCGGCCGCAATGATGGTGGGGGCTCCTATGAACCCGGGGTTAACTCCGGAAACTTTTCCTCCAACGCCAACGACACGGGCTCTCTGCTCTTTGGTCTCGCTTACGATGGCGTCGGTGGAAGCGACCCCAACGTTATGGCTGCGGTCAAACTCGCCCAGGACATCTTCGGCGTCTACGAGTTGGAAACAGCCGTCGCCAGGAACATGGTCTTCCATGGCGGAGCCACTGAGGACGGGACATGTTTGATCGGCTCGGGTGGCTGCGACTGGTTTTTCGCAGGGACGGGTGAGGGTGGTTACCACTACTCCATGTTTTCGCTAACCAAGGGGTTGGGCGAATTCATCCCTCCCAACCTTGGCGATCCTACCAACTGGTACGCCCAGGTCGTGGATTTGCTACTGAGCGAGCAAGGGGCGAATGGTTCCTGGCCGCAAGACGGACGGGATGATGCCAGTGTGCTATTCGCGACGGAACTCTCAGTGTCGGCGCTAGGCCTGGTCGCCGTGCCCACCGGCCCTAGCGATGTCTTCCAAGTCCGGTATGCGGCAAACCTGAACATTGGCGATTCCTTCGTGGACTTTACCAACACGGGCGCCTCCAACGGCAACATTTGCGCGAACGTCTACACCTTCGATCCGGCCGAAGAATTGATCTCCTGCTGCACCTGCAGTATTACGCCCAATGGACTGCAATCGCTATCCGTCCTGAAGTCCCTGATCAGCAACCCCTTGACGCCGGCGATTCCCAGCGCTGTAGTTATCAAAGTGGTGGCCAGCACGGGGACCTGCAACGCCGCTACGGTGGCATCTGGGAATTTGGCGCACGGCCTACTCGGATGGGCCGCCACGCTGCACTGGAATACCTCCACCTCAGCGCCCAGTTACTCCGTCGCGGAGACCCCGTTCTCTTTTAGTAATCTATCACCCGCCGAGTTGACCCACATCACGTCCTTCTGCTCGTTCATCCAGTCCGACGGAAGCGGGTTCGGCATCTGCAGGGGATGCGCCGGCGGTGGCTTGGGGGCATCACCAAGCGTGCAGTAGAACCTTGTAATCCAACACAGCTGGGAGTGGCCGCAGGCACTCCCAGCCCCGCAGGTCCCGGTCCGCCCTATCATGCGCACAAACCACCGCGAATGCCAATGTCGGGGTCACCGCCCGGGCAGCAATTCCGCCATATCGCGGATAATTTGCTGCTCTCCGTGATTGAAGCTCTGGCGGAACTCCGGACTCTTGAGCCTGGTAGCACGCTCGTCCGGCGGTAGATTTCCCAGCTGCTTCAACTCCTCCCGGATGGCTTGCTGGCGACCCGCCGGCTGGTTGCCGAACTTCTCGAATGCCTTCCGCACCGCCTGTTGGCGATCGGGAGGAAGCTCGCTCAAACGGCTGTAAGTCTGGCGGAGCATCGCTCGTTGCTCGGGCGGAAGGCTGCGAAGGCGAGCGAGCTGCTGCTCCACTTTCTTGCGCCGCTCCGGCGGCAGTTTCGCCAGCGCCTTTTGTTGCTGTTCGGGCGTCATGCGCTCGAACTCGTCGATCGGTGTATTCTCCGGTTCTTTCGCCCCCGGGGACCGGTGGATGGCGCCCGCGCCTCCTCCGGCGCGGTGGCCCTGAGCGGAAGATGCGGAACCCGGCAGCAAGCCGAATATCACGGCCAGCGCGATGAAATGGGTAACCCGCATGAGGAACAGCTTACATCTTCTGCCGCGCAGAGGTTTCCTGCGCTGACGGCAGACCCATCTGTTTCAGCATCTCGAAGTCTTGCAAAGCGCTTTCCACTTGCTCGATCTGTGGGCCGGCAAAAGCTTGGTCGGCGGGCGCTGTGATCGGTTCGGGAGAAGGCCCATGCAACAAAAAGACGGCGATCAAAGCTGCGCAGGCCGCAGCCACGGGCATCGCGGGCCGCCAAGGCCAATTCTCACTAAGAATGCGCCGCCAATACTTTGCCGGGACCTGCTGTTCCGCCGCCGCGATGCGCTGGTACAACCGTTCGTCAAAGTCGGAAGAAATGGAAGTGGGTGTCCAGGAGTCGAGCGCGGCCCACAATTCTCGTTGGGCAGCCGCGAGCTCGCGGCACAGCGCGCACCTTTCCAGGTGCCGTTCGAAGGCGAAGCGCGCAGCGGGCTCCAGCGAACCCTCAGCGTAGGCGATCAGCAACTCAGACGGGTCGTCGTATTTCGATGGACACTCCATGATTCTTCTTCCCTCAAAAGCGCTGTTCCTCCAACGTCCCAGAGGCGCATGTGATTACACCTCTTGACTTCGGCGGGCCATGTGCGCCAAAGCAAACCGCAGAGATTCGTATGCCCGGAATAGTAAAGATCTTACCGCGGATTCCGAACAACGCAATACCCTGGCGATCTGCGAGTACTCCATCTCATTATATTTATGCATCAGTACCGCGGCCCGCTGTTTTTCCGGAAGCCGCTCAATGGCTTCCCGTATCTCCCGTAAGCGTGCCTGATGCACCATTTCCTGCTCAACCGTCCTGCCCCGGTCTGGCAACTGCCTCACTAGGCCGTCCGAGGTCATTTCCTCTAAACTGTCCGCGAGCTTCTCTTTTTTTCCATCGCGCAAAGAATTGAGCGCCAGATGGGTCGCGATCCGGAACAGCCAAGTTGTAAACTTTGCCGTCGCCTGATAAGTCGAGCGCGAGCGGTAAACCCGCAGAAATACCTCCTGGGCCAATTCTTCCGCAACCGCCTGGTTCCGCACCATCCGGCAAAGGAAGTGAAACACCGGCCCCCGATGCCGCTGGAGTAATATGCCAAAACTCGCGTCGTCGCCTTCGCGGACCCGCAGCATCAGCATGGCGTCCACCTCCAAGGCAGCCGCCGCACTATCACAATTAACCCGTGTGTTCCACGAAGGTTGCGCGTCGAAAACAATCCCTGTCCCATGATCCATGCCTGCCTCACCCCCGCCCGCCTATCGCGGGTCGATGCCCGCTCTCTTCCCAGGACGAGGGTTTTCCGAGGGGGTTGACAGAAGTTTACAAAGAACCGAGGGGTGTACCACTGTTTCACCATGAGCGCGGGGCGCGTAGAAGGAAGAATGAAAACCGGCGGGTTCGCGGCGCGGATGGCGACACAGCGGGCTCGAGTCCGAGTTCCTTCAATCAAATTTGTCGTTAGTTGTGTTCACCGGGCGCTTGGCCAGATGGCATTTATGTGTCTGTCCGCGATCGCTACGCCGCACCGCCCGCACCAACCCGGAACCTGACCGCGCCGCGCTCCGTTTGCGCGAGTTTCTTAAATGAAAGCCGGGTGCCTACCGGAAAAGGTGCACCAGCTCGATCACCAGGATGGCGACCACCAGCACTTCCAGCACAAACGCCCGCGCCTGGTGGAACTCATTGACCATGAAGTCGTAAAGGTCGCCGGCCGTACGCAGTTTCTCCTCGACCAGATTGCGGTAGTCGGCCACGCCCACGCGGTCGGCGGCTACGCGGTAGACGCGGGCGTAGAACATGTCGCTGAGAAACTTAATCGCCGTTTCGGTGCGCTCGGTGAGTTCGGTTACGTCGAGCCGAATGCGGTTCAGGCGCTCGGCGTCGCGAGCCATGCGCCAGCGGCGGATCAATCCGGCCGGCTGGTCCAGCTTTTTGTAAACCGACTGAAGCACTTTGGTGAGCACGTCGTCGTAATGGCGAAATTCCAGCAACTGCGTGTTGGCGTACTCCAGCAGTTGGATGGTGGTCGCGGCGCCTTCTTCGGAGTCGCAGACCAGGGCGGCCACCCAGCCGGCGACCATGAGGTCGCTAGGAAAGTAGGACATGCTGGATTGCAGCACCTCGCGCTGCTCGGTTGGGGAAAGCGGCTGGGATTCGCCGCGGACGATCTGTGCAATTTGGGCGCCGTGCGAGGCGAGCAGTTCGGCCGCCAGTATCTTCGGTTCTACCAGTTGGATAACGTAGTAGTCTTCACTTTTGTATGTTTCGTAGGGCTGTTCCATCGCGGGCAGGACTTTATCCCATAGGCTGCGCAACAGTTCCGAGGCGCGGCGTTCCAACTCAGGCGCGCTGATCCAGCGGTTGGAGAGTTGGATGAGGCTGTCCCAATCGGCCGTGAATTCGAGCCGAAGCTCGACGCTCACCACGCCGTAGTCGTAGAACTTGAGGCGCGGTTGGAATCGCTCGCCGGTCGCCAGTACTACCAGATCGGGGAAAAAGACGACGGGCGGCTGCTCAAAGCGGACGTAATCCGGCGCAGGATGGGTGAATTTGGGTTGACGGGCAACTGGTTCGGCGCCAGCCAAGCCGCGCAGCTCATCCAAACGGATCTGCTCGGCCACGTCAAAGAGAACGAACACCCAGAATACGCCTTGGAGCGGCATCACTGCATACTACCGCTTTTCGAAAAAACACGGCGCCGGTTGGGGGCGGCGCCGCGTCTAGCTTCCTCCGAGAGATACTTCGCGAAGGTAGTGGCGCGACGCGGGAAAACGTATCAAGTTCAGAAAAATTAGTTGGTTGGCCGGTCCTTTGGGGGCAGGGAGGCGTGAAAATCCTTTTGGATGCGCTGAGCGTACTCAGTGAGCAGTTGGTCCACCCGTTCCACGCGGGGTGACTTGACCAGCAGGCCCACATGGTGAGGGAGATCGAGCCGCCAGACAATCTCCGGGTCGGTGTAGGACGACGTGTCCGGTTTCTCTTGCCGCGAAAGCGAAATCATCAGACCGCTGTAGTTGTTTTCCGCGATCGGGGCGGGGTAGGAATCGGCCAGTTCCACTTTAGCCCATTCCGTCCACAGATTTAATCCCGAGGCCGCAAGCACGGACTCCGAGATGTAAGCGCCGCCAACGCGGCAGGAGGTTTCGAGGAAGTAGATTTCCGCGGGATTCTCCCCGCCCGAATCTCCGCCCGAATCGCCGCCGGAATCGGCAACGATGAACTCGGTGTGAGACACGCCCCGCTCCAGGCCCATGCTTTCCAGCACCAGCTTGTTCTTCCGCAGCAATTCCTTGGTAAGAGCGGATTCGCGGTCGAGCGTGCGCGTCGAGAAAATTCCGCCATCATGAGAAGTCTCGATCGGTGGGCGACCGTACTGGCTGGCAATGGCGAAGACCACGTGTCCCTCCGCGGCCAGCGAGTCGACATGATAGACGGCGCCGGCAATCCAGCCTTCGAGCAGGTAGTTCGACTGCTCGTCGCCGAGGGCCTCGAGCAGAGGCCAGAATTCCTCCTGCCGCCACAGTTTCTTGATGCCGAGAGCGCCCGCCATCGAGCGGGGTTTCAGCAGCCACGGTGACGGCGCGCGATTCAGGAATTCGCGAATTTTGTCGTAGTTAATGACGCCGGCAAATTCGGGGACTTTCAGACCGGCCTCGCGGGCGCGGATGCGCATAGCCAGCTTGTCGCGAAAGTAGTGGGCGCCGGACTCGCCGAGGCCGGGTACGCGCAGGTGCTCGCGCAACATGGCGGCGACTTCGACGTCGAAGTCGTCCAGCGCGACGATGCGCTCAATGTTGTGGCTGCGCGCCAGGAAGCTCACGGCATTGCGCGTTTGCGCGCGATCCCAGACGTTGTCTGCGTCGGGCATGTAGAATATCTCGTCAATGCTTTCCATGGGCCATTTGGCTTTGTTTTGCAAGCTGAGAGAGGTCAGCAGCAGAACCTGCCAGCCCTGGCGGCGGCACTCGCGGAGGAAGTCGTGACCCTTTTCATAGCTGGCCAGGCACAAGACGGCGCGCATAGTCGTATGGCTATTCTAGTTGAGTATGCATAGCGCCGTGGGCGAATTGGTGAAAAACACGCTGCTCGTGTTTGGAGCGCTGCTGCCGATTGTCAATCCGTTCGGCAGCGCCCCGATTTTCCTGATCCTGACCCGCGGGCTCTCCGGCCGGGGGCGAGCTGTGCTGGCCCGCATGATTGCCCTTAACAGTTTGGTGCTGATTATCGGATCGATATTTGTTGGCACGCACATCTTGAAGTTCTTCGGTATTTCTCTTCCGGTGGTGCAGCTGGGCGGAGGCCTGATAGTGCTGTCTACCGGATGGAATCTGCTGCGCAAGCCGGACGACGACGCCCGCGAAAGCGGCAAAGAAGTGCCCTGCCGGGAAGAAGACTATGTGCGGCAGGCTTTCTATCCGCTGACGTTGCCATTGACGGTCGGACCGGGCTCAATTTCCGTGGCGATTACCGTGGGCGCGAACCGGAAAGAAGGCTCGGAATGGGCGTGGCCCCTGATTGCGGGTATGCTGCTTGGGTCGGGATTGATGGCGGTCGCCATCTATATCAGCTACCGGTTTGCCGACCGCCTGGCGCATGCGCTGGGAGATACGGCGATGAACGTGATTGTGCGCCTGTCGTCGTTCATTTTAGTGTGTATCGGCGTGCAAATTTTTTGGAATGGATTGAGCGCGCTGTTAAAAACCGTGGTTCGGTGAAGTCACTCCTAGACAAAATCGCGCTAGAATTCGGACAGGCACGGCGAAGGAATACGTGGAAGAACGGAACGGCGCCTATTACCTTTCCGGTACTCGAATCTCACTCGATTCGATAGTACATGCCTTTCGCCGCGGCGAATCCCCAGAAACGATCTGCCAGAATTTCGAACTCCTCCAGTTGGAAGAGGTTTATGGCGCCATCACTCACTATCTTGCGAACCAATCTTGCATCGATGCCTATTTGGCTGGCCAGGACCAGAAATGGGTAGAGGGAAAGCGTGAGGCGGAACCGCTGCCCACCCAGTTGGGAGAGAGACTGATGCGCGTTCGGAACGAGTTGCAGATCACGAACCAATCTTGAAAGTCAGGTATTTGGCGGATGCCGATCTTAACAAATCCATCGTGAGGGGAGTTCTTCGGCGCGAGCCCTCGCTGGATTTCCTGACGGCTCAGGTGGCTGGCCTGCGCGACATGACAGACCTCGCTGTCCTGGCGTTGGCAGCGGAGCAGCAAAGGGCGCTCGTTTCGCATGATGTCGGCACGGTACCCGCTCACTTCCGCGCGTTCCGGAATGCTGGAAGGCTGAGCCCAGGGGGGTTCCTCATCGCACAGAGTCTCGACATCGGAACGGCGATGAGGACTCACTCCTCTGGTCGGAATCTGAAGCATCGGAATGGGAGGATCGGTTAGTCTGGCTGCCACTCTGACGCTCGCTAATACCTATTAGAACGTCGGGGCCGTGCGGAACTGCCTGGCTGAAGACGCCAGTCGCGAGTCTTGCCCTATCGCAAAGCCCGCCTTACGCGGTCCCGGACTCCTTCGGGAACGGCCGCGTTTGCGGCCAGGACAGCGCCGGCGATCGAGCGCTTAATCGCATCGCGGGTGCGCGATTGCCCCGGAGGCGTGGGAATCATGCCGAACTTCCGCAAGAAGTAATTCATCCGGTACACGTTGGCCTCAACCGATTCCTTGAATTTGAAATTCAGGCTGGCCGTGATGGAGATGTCGTCATGATTCTGCAGCCAATGCGGCGCATGGACCGGGATATGAACGCCGTTGCCTGGGCGCAACAGGAACGAGTGCGCGCGCGATTGCAGTTCCGGCTTGTAGCGGGCTGAGTTGGTATCGACTGCCCAGAAACGCTCGATTTCGGCTTCTGGAAGGACTTCTTTGTCA
>DATFZA010000210.1:0-2351 GCA_035314765.1 Bryobacteraceae bacterium | reverse complement strand
CCATTGACAAAGTCCACGCCGGCTTGCGCGCCATTCCAAGGCAGTTGCTGGCGGTAGTGGAAATCCTGCTCCAGAGTATTTTGGCTCAAGCGTCCATTTGCTCCTTGAAGCACGGAGCCCGCCGGCGTGTCGCCGGTAGTGTAACCAGGGAGAAATTGGAGGTCGGGGTCGAACACTCCTTGCGCGGCGCGGATCGCGGTAGCAGCGGTGGCGACATTGGTTCGTTCAATTTCGATATCGAAGTTGTTCTGCAGCGCCATTTCCAGGGCTTCGGCGAGAGTCAGGTTCTTTTGCGTGACGCCTACGCCGACGCGCGGCGTGATGGGGGGCACTTGGGCGGAGAGCAGGGCGCTGGAGATCAGAAAGAGCGCGGCGGCTCGACTCGGCCGGACCGGGGGGGCCGGCGCCGACGAGGGCGTCGGCCCCACGGCGTGTTGAGCATTCTGGATGATAGGTGGCACAGGCTTTAGCCTGTGCTGTTTGGCCGCTTTTTTCGGCATCAGCTAGTCTCCGGCCGGCACGGGAATCGCGCGCCGCTCCCTGCTGAACATGCGCCAGAGGCGGGCATGCGCGAAATCGTCAAAGAGCGAATACGCCACGGGCGTGACGAGAAGCGTCAACACCAGACACATGGTTTGCCCGCCGATCACCACGATGGCGACGGTGCGGCGCGAACCGGCGCCGGCGCCTCCGCCCAGCGCCAGCGGAATCATTCCCGCGACCAACGCGGCTGTAGTCATCAGAATTGGGCGCAGCCGGTCTTCGCAGCCTCGCAAGATGGCTTCCATTCTAGGAACGCCCTCCGCGCGCAGGCTCTTGATGTGATCCACCTGCAAAATCGAATTCTTCTTCACGATGCCGAAGAGCACCAGAATGCCCAGGGACGTATAGATAATAGAGAAATTCTCACGCGCCGCGAGCAGCGAGATCAACGCGAAGGGGACCGAAAGCGGCAAGCTGATCAAGATCGTGATGGGGTCGATAAAGCTCTCAAATTGCGCGGCCAGGATCATGTACATGAAGGCGAACGAGAGCATAAAGGCGAAGACGAACAACATGCCAGCGCGCCCGAATTCTTTGCTGCGGCCAATCAATCCGCTGCGGTACTCCGGCGGCAGATTCATTTTTTTGACTTCGTCATCGACAATCGGAATCACGTTGCTGAGGGCCTGGCCTTTGACCAAATTCGCCGTGATGGTGATCTGGCGCTGCCGGTTGTAGCGCTCAATCTGGGTAGGACCGGTGGATTCTTCCAATGTGGCGACATTGCCGACCTCGACATTGCCCAACGTCGCTGAAGGAACCGAGAGCCGAGACAAAGCCAAGGGCGAATCACGGAACTCTTTTTCCACGCGCAACTGCACGTCATAGCGGTCGTCGCCCTCGCGGTAGGTAGTGGCTTGCGTATCGCCGCCCACCAGCGTACGCATGGCGGTGGCAATGGAAGAGACGCTGACGTTCAGATCGGAGGCTTTGTCGCGGTTGATTATGACGCGCAATTCTGGTTTGCCGGGCTCATAAGAGCTGTCTAGATCGGCCACGCCCGGCACCTGCGACAAACGGGTCTTGAGCCGTTGCGCGTAGTCGTTGAGCTGGTTCAAGTCCGGCCCCTGCAGGAAAAATTGCAAGTCGTTGTCGGGACCTGAGCCGGCAAATAAAGAGGGCAATTGCACGGCGATGACGAGATCGTGGAAGCCTTTCAGCCGGTCGCGGGCCATCAGCATCAGCGCTTTCTGGTGCAGATTGCGCTGTTCGGGTGGAACCAACTCCACCAGGATCGATCCGCGGTCCACCTGGCGGCGCACGTCTGCGCCGATCGTGGTGAGCATATTACGGATGCCGGGCAGCTTTTTCACTTCGGCTTCCAGGCCCTTCATCACCGCGTCGCTGCCTTCCAGAGAGGAGCCCGGAGGCAAGCGGACGGTTACTTCAAATTCGGACTGGTCGTCATTGGGCAGAAAATCCTTGCCGATAATCATGAACAGCGGCACGATCGAGATCAATACGACCACGCAGGCCGCAACAATCACCCAGCGGTGAGCCATGGACCAACGCAGCATGCGTTTATAAGGCACATCGAACATCAGAAAGAGCCAGCTTTCCTTGGTTGCGGCCTTGGCGTTGGCGTTATGAGAGGGCTTCAAGAAACGCGAACACAACATGGGCGTCAGCGTGAAGCTGACCAACAGCGACACCATGATGGCGAATGCCGCGGTGTAGCCGAAGCTCGACATAAAGCGTCCCACGATGCCGCCCATCAGCGCGATGGGAATAAAGATGATGGCCAGACTGAGCGTAGTGGCCAGCACGGCGAGGCCGATATCGCGCGTCCCCTGAGCCGCGGCCTGCAT
>DATFZA010000209.1:0-8270 GCA_035314765.1 Bryobacteraceae bacterium | reverse complement strand
CCGACAAGGACCACGCGGAACGCGAACAGGTGGTTGTGTTGCTGGACTCCGGCGATTTGCGGACGCTGGATTTGTCCGCTGCCAGCCTGGTCCGTTTCTCCGACTCTAAGCTGCAAATCCAGCTCAAGGACTATCTCGCTGCCGTGAGCCAGGCGCGCTCCAAAGACAAGCGTAGCGTCTACATTGATTCGTCCGACAACAAGGCGCGCGACATTGTTGCCAGTTACGCGCTGCCCATGGGCGTGTGGAAATCGAGCTATCGCTTGGTGTTCACCGATAAGCCGCAGCCGACGCTGGAGGGCTGGGCGATCGTCGACAACACTACCGGCGAGGATTGGAACAACGTCCAGATCGCGGTGGTTTCCGGGCGTCCGGTCTCGTTTATCAGCCGGCTCTACGATGCGAAATTCGTACAGCGCCAGACGGTGGATCTGCCGGAGGATAAAGTGGCGGGGCCGGTTTTGTATCAGGGAGGAATAGGCGGAATCAGTGCCTCCCTGGCGAGCCCCGCGCCTCCGCCTCCCCCCGGGGCTCCGGCTCAGGCGCGGATGAAGGCAATGGCCGGGCTCCAGAGGGCTCCCGCCGCGGGCCTCGTCGCCGATGAAAACGGGGAGTTCTATCGCAGCCGTGCCAGCGACGTCGCCGTCGATACCGAGGCCCGCGAACTGGGCGATCTCTTCGAGTACCGCTTCGCCACGCCGATGACCGTGAAGAAGGACGAATCCGCGATGCTGCCCTTCGTCCAGCAAACGATCAATGCCCGCAAGCTTCTCGTTTACTCAGAAAGCTATGGGCGAAATCCGATGGCTGCGGCTGAACTTACCAACTCCACCGGCAAGACACTGGACGGCGGCCCGATCACCGTCTTCGACGGAGCAAGCTACGCCGGCGAAGCCCTCATGGAGACACTGAAAAACGCCGACAAGCGCCTGATCAGCTACGCCGTCGACCTCGGGACGCGCGTCACCACTCTGTTCGATAGCAGCGCTGCTGTTGTAAGAGAGATTCACGCCAGCCGCGGCCAGATCACCACGCGAGCTTCCATCCAAGAGACCAAAACATATACCATCCGCAACGTCGATCAAAAAACCAAGACGCTGATCATCGAACATCCCGAGCGTCCGCAATACACGCTCATCAATCAGAAGCCGAGCGAGACCACCGCCACTGCGTACCGCTTTGAAGTGAAGCTTGCGCCCGGCGCAACGGAGAAGTTTCCCGTGACGGAAGAGCATGTGTATGAGAACTCGTTTGCGGTGTCTAGCCTGACTCCGGACACTTTGCTCGTTTACGTGCAAAACAAGGTCATTTCCGATGCGGGCCGCAGAGAGTTACAACAGATTCTCGATCAGAAGCGCCAGATTGCCGCTCTCGCGGATCAGATCAAGGATCTCGACGCCTCCATCGCGGAGATCGTCCACGACCAGGATCGCATCCGCCAGAATATCAACAGCCTGCGCAATGTGAGTGGCCAGCAAGATCAAGTGCAAAAGTACGCCAGCCAACTGGCTAGCCAGGAGACGGACCTCGCCACCAAGCGCGACAAAGAGAGCGACCTCAAGAAACAGAAAACCACGCTGGAAGCTAGCGTGAACGCCGAGATTGAGAAGCTCTCCTTCTAATGCGGCTGGCGCTGATCGGCTATGGCAACGTGGGGCGCGCCTTCGCTCGCCTCGTTCAGTCCCAGCCGTATCCGTTTCAGATCGCCGGCATTCAGACGGCCAACCACGGGACTGATTACGGCTCCGGCTTCGGGCCGCCGGCCAAGAACATAGACGAATTTCTCGATCGCGTGGAATGCGATGCTGTGGTTGAATTGACCACGCTCAACCCGCACACCGGCGAGCCGGCCATTTCCCACATCCGTGCCGCTTTCGCCCGCAAACGCCATGTCGTGACGGCCAACAAAGGCCCCATCGCCCATGCCTGGGCCGATTTGCAAAACGAAGCCAAGCGCGCCGGCGTCCAGTTCCGCTTTGAGTCCACCGTGATGGATGGTGCGCCGGTGTTCAATATGATCCGCAAAAATCTGCCGGGCGTAAAAGTGCTTGGTTTTACCGGCGTGCTCAATTCCACCTCCAAAGTCGTGGTTGCGGCCATGCGCGAGGGCAAAACTTGGGAAGAGGGAATTGCCAGGGCCCGCGAACTCGGCATCACCGAAGCCGATCCCAGCTATGATCTGGATGGTTGGGATTCCGCCGCGAAAACCGCCGCGCTCGCCAACGTATTGCTTGACGCGCGCACCAATCCAGCTCAAATCGAGCGCCAGGGCATAGGGTCGTACTCGGCGGAGCAGATTCAAGACTTGGCGCGCCAGCGCAAAACGATCTGCCTGGTGAGCCGCGCCAGCGAAGGCCGTCTTACCGTGAAGCCGGAGATCCTCGACGAAACCGATATTTTGGCCGCCGTCCAAGGTACATCCAACCTGCTTCTCCTGCATACTGATCTTATGGGCACGGTCGGGACTGTCTCCATCAACCCGGGAGTCGAGCAAACCGCCTACGGCGTGTTCAGCGACTTGGTAGACATTTTATGAAATTCCTCCGCTTCAAACACTGGTCGGGCGTTTACACCGGCATTGTGGAAGGCAAGACGGTCCATCCAATTGAGGGCGGCTTGCTGGACGTGATTCAGAACGGAGCGTCGCTCAAGACTTTGGGCAAAGCGATTCCGCTCTCGGAGGTCACGCCCCGGTTACCCTACCTCGTCCCTCCAAAGATTTGGTGTATTGGCCTTAATTACAAATCGCACGCTGAAGACATTCAGGCTGAGCAACCCGAGGAACCCGGCAGCTTTATGAAGCCCGCCTCCTGCATGTTTCATCCGGGCGGCAACATTGTTCTGCCTCCGCCCGAAATCTCCGCCGACGTGGATGCCGAAGGCGAACTCGGCGTCATCATCGGCAAGCAGTGCCGGTTTGTGGAGGACGCGCAGCCGGTGATCTTCGGCTATACCACCACGCTCGATATGACGGCGCTCGATATCCTTGCCAAGAATCCGCGCTATCTCACCCGGGCCAAGAGCATCGACACATTCTTCAGTTTCGGTCCGGTTGTGGTCACGGCTGATGAAATTCCGGATGTCGATGCTTTGGAAGTCATCACCGAGCACAATGGCGCAATCTACTCAAGAGATTTCGTCCGCAATATGCGGCACCGGCCACTTGATCTGGTCCGTTTTCACAGCCGGTATATGACGCTGTATCCGGGCGATCTCATCTCCACCGGCTGCCCCAAGGGCGCTCGGATAAAGGCCGGCGACCGCGTGCGCGCCCGAATCGAAGGCATCGGCACGCTCGAAGCCGGCGTGATTGGTACCGCATAGGTGGCACAGGCTTTAGCCTGTGCAGCACCTCCGTCTAACCCCGAACGTTAGCGAGGGGATCGGCGCCCGGTCCCCTCACTAACTAACGTTCGGGGTTAGACATGGGTCAACATGGTTCAGAACTGTACAAACTCCAGTTTCAGCACAGGCTAAAGCCGGTGCCACTTCGAATCAACAACTCTGTGCAGCAAATATCAGCACATTAACTGGGAAATGTACAAGCTTACCACCGTCAATACAGCGTAAACGCGAACAGCGCATCGCCGCCCCCAACGAGAATGTATTGATGCCCATCGAGCATATACGTCTCGGGAGCATTCGTCACGCGTCCGAGCTGCGAATGCCAGAGGATTTTTCCGTTGGCCGGATCGTAGGCCACCAAATTCCCTCCGGCGTCACCGGCGAAAAGCAGTTTACCCGCCGTCGTCAGCATGCCGTTTCCCAGATTGCCCCGCGCGCCCGGATAACGGTGTCTCCAGGCAACCTTCCCGGTCTTGTAATCGATCGCCGTCAGATACGCTCCCAGCGAGCCCACACCGTCTTCTTCCTTGCCGCCCAACCCCATCGCGCCGCGAGGATCGGTTTCGGTCAGATAGTACATCGCGAAAGCTTCATTCGTCGGAGCATAAAAAAGTCCGGTATCGGGAGAGTAACTCGGCGGCGGCCAGTTGGTGGCGCCGGCATTATCCGGCGACACAAGCGAGCCGGGCACCGTGGAATCCTTCTCGGGATTGCGCACCGGCTGCCCCTTGGCGTTCACTTCTTTCGCCCAGTTTGCCGCCACGGAATATTTGCTAGTTACTAAGTGCTCGCCCGTCACGCGGTCCAGCAAATAGAAATATCCGTTGCGATCGGCGTGCAACACCATTTTGCGCGGCTTGCCATTGAATTCGCCATCCACCATTATGGGAGTCTCGGTCGAATCCCAATCGTGCGTGTCGTGGGGATTTACCTGGTAGTACCAAGCCATCTTTCCGCTATCGACGTTCACCGCCACAATCGAATCCGTGTACAGATTGTCTCCGGCCCGGCTGGGCGAATTGGTGTACGCAGGCGTCGGATTGCCAGTGCCAAAAATATATAGATGTGTTTCAGGATCGTAAGTGCCGGGGATCCACACATTGCCCGCGCCATGCTTGGCCCCGTCGAGGCTGCCCCAAGTATCCAGGCCCGGATCGCCCTTCTTGGTCGGCACAGTGTAGAAGGTCCATTGGATGTCGCCGGTCTCGGGATCGCGGGATTGCACGTAACCTGGCTCGTCCAAATCGTTGCCCGTGCCGATAATGACGTGGCTGCCGATCACCACCGGCGCCATGGTGGAAAAATACTGCTGGTTGAAGTTGGCGATCTCTTTGTGCCAGCGTTCCTTGCCCGTCTTCGCGTCCAGACACACCAGATAGTCGTCCGGCGTCTCCATGTAGAGCCAGTCGCCATACATTCCGAGACCTCGGTTTCCGATGTGCGTGCCGCCTCTGGTCTTCCAGAAGTAGTGCCACAGAATATGGCCGTCGCGCGCATCCGCGGCCCAGGCATTGTCGGGCATCGAGAAATAAAGAATCCCGTCGACTTCGAGAATCGATCCTCTGACGGTCGATCCTCCACCGAAACCCTGTGGGGAAGTCTCAGTCTCACCAGCTCCCTCGCCGCCAATGAAACTAGCTCCTGCCGCACCCGGTGCCACGCGGTTCACCCAGGCTAGTGTAAGATTCTTGACATTCGATTGGTTGATCTGCGAAAGACTGCTGTAGCGCTTGCCGGAGTAATCGCCGGAGTAAGTCGGCCAGGATTCGCCGAGCGTCTTGGTCAGCAACGCCGGATCCAGAGCCTGTCCCGCGGCGAACAATGGCAACAGCAATGCAAAACCGAATTTCATTTTAGAGTCACCAAGTAAGAAGTCAGGTTATGGATTTCAGTATCGGAGTAAGTGGGCAGCATATCGCGGTGCGGCTTGAGCGGGTCGTGAATGTCCACGGCGGGCCGCTCTCCATCGCGGCGGAACGAGCGCACTCGGCCATCGGCATCGAGGAGCGTAACCAGAAAGTCGTCAATTCGCACCAGCGTGCCCTGTTCCTTTTGTCCCGAATCCAAAGTCACAGTGACCGTAACCGGCGAAACTTTGATCGGCGAGTGGCTTCCGCCGCTCGAAGGCATGATGAAAATATTCTGCAGCAACTTCGGGTCGGCGATCTTTGACGCCAGCCCTTTCAGATCCCCGGTAACGGAGTGACAGGACGCGCACTTTGTCTTGAAAACCGCCTCACCCGCACTCGCGTTGCCCACCAGGATGCTGAGAGGAACCATGCGGGATGCGTCGTAGCCGCCAACTTGAAAGCTGTGGATGAAAGCCGCCACCTGGGCCACCTGCTCGTTGCTCAGATTGAGCTTGGGCATTTCGCCCCGGCCATTTTGGACTACCGGAGCGATGCGCTCTCCATTCTGATCGTTGAGAACGAGTTCCGACCGCAGAAGATTCGGCCCGCCTTCTCCGCCCCGGGCGTCGGAGCCGTGGCAGAAGTTGCAATTGACGCCGTATAGCGCCTTACCGCGGGCCACCATAGAGGGGTCGCCCGGGGGGTGCGGTGGAAACATCGGAGGGCGCTGTCCGTACGCCAAGAGGGCCGCGCCGGCGAGAGCACACAGAATCTTTATGGTCTGCAATCGATACCTCGACTCGAATCTGTATACTATCGCGATTCAGAACAAGGTTCGCCCGCGTCCGAATCATGTCCTGCGTCACGTCGATCCATCCGCTGACGCCGGCTTCCTGACCGATCAACTCGTCAACTCTTCATTGCCTTCAATTACGCGCGCTGTCTGCATGGTGGAACCGTTATAACAGATCTGGGTTCGAGCTGGCCGTTGCCGGCGCCTTCACCCAGAAGAAAGAATGAAAACCGGCGAGTACGCAGCGCGGATGGGGACACAGCGAGCCCGAATCCGAACTCCTTCAGTCGAAATTTATGGTAGCTGTGTCCCCTGGCGCATGGCCGCAACCTGCGCCAACATGGCGACCCATCGCGCTGCCGACGTTCCGACAATCACGAGCGCCGATTAACCTACTTCGCTCTTTCCTTATAGTATGAATCTACGACCAACAGCCTTTGCTAGGATGGCCACCGCGCATGAAAAATCCGTCTACCAGGAAACCAGTTTCTAGGCGAGGCGATGCCACGAACTCTCCAACGAGGCTGCGGCCATTGGCGCCGGGCTGAACCGCGACCGTCAGGTCGCGGCTCGGAACGGTTGTTTCATGGCGCTCCCTAACGGGCAGTTGAGCGCGCCTACCGCGAAAAGCCCGGGCGCAAAAAAATACCGCGCAGCCGGCGCCGGAATCCCTATGCTATAGACTGACTCCGATGGAATATCGCACGATGCGGGCAACCGTATTACTGCTACTCGCCGCACACCTTGCTGGCGCACAAATCGCGATCGACGCCACCCGTCTGAGCGCCCAACCAGTTCTTGAGCCCGGCCCTCCCTGGTCCAGCACCGGTCTTTTCAACCCCACTGCGGTGGGCTACAAAGGCAAAACCGTCCTGCTCTTTCGCGCCACCAACGCCCAAACGATCTCGCGCATCGGATACGCCGAGAGCGCGGACGGCCTGCACTTCAAGGTTCGCCCGCATCCGGTGCTCGAACCCGAAACCCCATACGAACTCGGCGGCGGCGTCGAAGACCCGCGCCTGGTGCGCATCGCCGGCACTTTCTATCTCACCTACACCGGTTACAACGGCAAAGACGCGCAGCTCTGTCTGGCAACGTCCAAGGACTTGATCCACTGGCAGCGCCACGGCGTCATCCTGCCTGCCTACAAAGGTTCCTGGAACACAAAATGGACCAAGTCCGGTGCGATCCTGCCGCAAAAAGTGAAGGACCGTTGGTGGATGTATTATCTCGGCACCCGCACCGATCCCGACGGTCAGGACCGCGACTATATGGGGCTCGCCAATTCACCCGATCTTCTGCACTGGACGGATGCCACGGCCGCGCCGGTGTTGCCGCGGCGTCCGGGCGCGTTCGATTCCCGCGTTATGGAACCGGGCCCGGCGCCGATCCTCACCAGCGCCGGGATCCTGTTGCTCTACAACGGCGCCAGCGATTCGCTGGTCTATGGCCCCGCTTGGGCGCTTTTCGATCGCGACGACCCCTCAAAATTGATCGCCCGCGCGGATCGTCCTTTTTTGCTCCCGGAACTCGAGTGGGAAAAGAACGGCGTGGTGCCCAATGTGATTTTTCTCGAAGGAGCCATCGTGAAATTCGCGCCGGGCGGCGATATTGACGCGACCGGCTATTATGGCGCCGCCGATCATGTTACCGGCGCGGCGCGATTAAAAATCAATATCCGGAAATAGCAGCCAACTCCGGAACCGAATAAGTTCGAAGCTGCGAAACCAGGCCGTCCCAGAACATGAGCACCGGCAAAATCGGCGCCAGGTAAGTACTAGCGGGTCCCGTAACAGAACCGCGACCGTGAGGGGAGCGGATGCGCAAGTACTTCTGAACGCTATGTCTTGGTCCGGAGATCCACCGGTGCGCTGCGCCTGCACTCTCAAGTGCGCTTAGACTGGAACAAATAGAAAATGAACAAGCGCCTTCAATTGCTGCTGCGCCAAGCCGCGTTCAACCTGCGTGGGGGGTTCCTGGTGCGCCCTCTTACCATCGCCCTTACGCTGGGCTGTGGCGGCGCGATCCTGTCATGGCTGGAAGAGACCTTCCCGGCGCTCAGCGACATGGTGCCGAAAGCGCTCTTTCCCTCTCACTCCGATCCGCAAGTGGCGCAATTCATTCTGGGCGGCATCGCGGCTTCCATCATGACGGTGGTCTCCATTGTTTTCGCCATCCTGCTGATGACCCTGACCCTGGCCTCCATGCAGTTCTCGCCGCGCATCATCCTCAGTTTCACCAGGGACCGCGTCACTCAATGGACGCTCGGTATATTCCTGGGC
>DATFZA010000208.1:0-4845 GCA_035314765.1 Bryobacteraceae bacterium | reverse complement strand
ACAATCGCGTGAGTCAAAGCGTGCCGCATCTGCACGTTCACATCGTCCCGCGGCGCAAGAAGGACGGCTTGCGGGGGTTCTTTTGGCCGCGGGGTAAGTATACGAGCGGGGAGAAGGAAGCGGTGCGGAGGGCGATCCGGGCGGCGTTAGAGACGCACGTCAAAGGCTAGGGCGGCGATCATCGCATCGACTTTTTCCTGTTCGGCGTCGATTTGCTTTTCCAGTTGCTCGCTCTGTTTCTTGATCGCCTCCAGCCGGTCTTCTTGTTGGTTCAGTTGTTGAGTGTAACGCTGGATCAGCGCTTTTTCTTCCGGCGTACCTTTGAGCGCTTTCATGTTTTCGCGAAGGCGCTGCTGGTCGTCAAAAATGGCCTGCGTGCCGCTCTCCAGTTCTTCTTTCTTGGATTCGAGCCCGGCCACGACTTGCTTCTGCGCCAGGATGCGACGGAGCGCGTCTTCGACGGATTTGTCGATGGAGCGGTCACGCACAAATACGTCCAATTGATTGGACGTGATGCTGGTCACCTGGAAGCCGCTGAACAGCGGCCGGGACTCTTCGACGACCAAAGTGGCCGTCTGTTTCGCGGCGACAGGAACGCGGAAGCGCATCCACTGCGGTGTGATTTCGGCTGGCTTCGCGGCGCCGCGCAGATCGTACCCGGCGCGGACAGGGTGTTCGACGACGATTGTACGGGGCGACTGGTCCTCGTTGCGGAAGGTGTATGTTTTCTTGTCAAGAATTTCGCTGTACTGGGTGAGCACGCCGTTCTGGATCGTAATCCGCGTGACCCGCTGGGGGTCACTAGCCTGCTTGGCGCTGGGCGTCACCGCGAGATCGGTGGCGTAGGAGACCAGCCGCTTTTCCGCGGGGTGAATCGGCTCGAAAATGCCTTCGCCCGCGAAGGTCTGGTCTTCGAGCACGCTGAAGCTGCCGCCATCGAGAGTGAGACCACTCGAATTGGTTAACCACAACGCGCGCTGAGGGCGAACAGTGCCGGCGCTTTCATTCCAGACAGAAACCTTTTCCGCCTCAATCTTCGATTGAAGGATGGGGACCAGCGCCGAGTGATCTTTGAGGATGGTGATGGGTTCTTTGACTTTGTACTCGAAGAGATCGCCTAGTTCTTGAGCGCTGGCGCCGGGCGCGATGCGGGCGCGCGCTTCGGCGAGCGCGGCGGAGGGTGCGGGAGGCGGTGGTGGCGTTACCTTTTTGTACATCGGCCCGGCTTCCATCGGATTGCCAAGTGCACGGCCGCTTCCCGTGTTGCGTCCGCCAGAGGCGGCCACCGACGCCGTTTCTGTGTCGACAGTCGATGCTGCCGCGGCCACCTCAACGGTCTGACTAGCCGCGCCCAGTTGCAATCGCATATTCTGCTGCACTCGCCTGCTGGATGACACGGCGAGGCCGGACACGACCTGCGTGCGGAATCCTGGCAGGCTGGCCTCCAGACGCACCGGCCCGTCGGGAAGGCCGCTGAGTTCGAACGCGCCGGCTTCACTCGAATAGACTTGCCCCAGCAGAACGCCGGCCGCGTCAAACGCCTTGACCGCAGCTCGCGCGACGGGAACCCCGGATGGATCGGTAACCAGTCCGCCCACCGACGCGCCGCCGGGGATAAGCGTGGCTTCAAACGTCTGCGGCGCCGCATTCAAACTTTCCGGCAGCGGCACAACCGGCCGGCGGGTGTAGAACGGTTGCGAGAGGTTTTGAATGAACGACTGGGGCGCACCCGCGACCAGCGAAAGTTCCACCTGATTCCAGTTCTCGCCAACCGTGTTGTCGACGATCGCCCAACCCTGGAGAAGCGGCGCTTGCCCTGCTTTGCCGCCGAGCACCAGCCGATAGGTAGTCTTCCACACCGGGACCTCGCTGATGTAGCTGACGAAGAGCGAGCGCTGCCCGGTTCCCTCAGTGGAGATGACCATGCGACGCAGGTCCGCTTCCCTGCCCGCCGAGATCAGGTCGAGATAGCGGTCCACTTTGCCGCCGAGGCCGCGCTCCAGGAGTTTGACGGAGAAGCCGGGTGAGACTTCGGTGGTTTTGACCTCGCCGGAGTCGGTGATCAGAGAAACGTAGTCGACCTCCAGCGTTGCGCCGCTGCCCATGCGAGTCTTGCGTTCGACGCTGAGCAAGCGTCCGGTGACGATGGCGGCTCCATTGCGGACTTCCAGCTTGGCGCCGCGCAGGGCGGAAAGAAACTCGGTCAGCGACGTCTTTTCGTTGATGGGCAGTTTGAGATCTCCCAGTTGGCGATCGATTGGCGCGGCGGAGCCATATCCAACGCCGGTAACGCGGCCGCCGTTGAGGTCGAGCACGGTGAAGGACTTCAGAACGTCGTTGAGTTGACCCGAGGTAAACGAGATAGTCACGTTCTGATTGCCTTGAACGGAGCCCAGATGTTCGAAATAGCCAACGCCGTTTTTGTAGAGAACGACCCGCTTTATGGGAAGTGAGTTTTGGTCCTGGGCTATAGTTGTGAAGGCTATGAGCGCAAATAAACAAATCCGCCTGAAGTCTGCCATGCGCTCATCATACTTCTCTGGAATGAACTCAAAGTGATGCCAGCCCGCAAGACTCCAGGCTGAGATTGAGAAGCCGGCGATTCAGGTATACGCCACGCTTCAGCAAAAGTTGGTACGATCCCCTGAGGTCGGTGAGATAGCCTTTTCTGAAGCAAGCCTCCAATATCCCGACGGTGCCTTGGACGCGGAAGCCTTCTCTTTGGGCGAGCTTCCGCGCACCCAAGTCGTCAAGGATAAGTAGGCCGGCACCGATCTCCTTGGCGAGAATAAGCGTGCTCAACTCACCGAGACCGAGGCCGGAGCGCCGTTGAGCGGCGATCACATCGCCACGCCGTTTGACTTCCTTCACCTGAATCCACGCCGCGCGCGAGATCTCGGACGATCCGGGAAGTCCTGCGCCCGATAACACAACCTCCGCGTGGACTTCCGCCGAGATTGCCGGACCTCCATAAAGTTGCCACAGCAGATCGAAGGCCTCGATCTTGGCCAGCGAAATCAAAGGGGATGAATCGGAGACAACTGTCACAGATCGAGCGCGGCCATGGTGCTTCGATCTTCTTCCAACTCACGCACGCCGTACCGAATGGGAGAAACTTCGTGCGCCGCGGCGAAGTCCATGAAGGCGGCGAGGGGAGTAGAGCAGAGCTCGGCAGCACGAGCCAGCGAGACTTTTTCTTCCCGAAATAGCTCCAAGGCAAGGAGCCGCGCCGCCTCTTGAGACAGGTTCTCGGAATCCAGCTTAGCCGCTTGGATAAGAGCGACGGGCAGCTTGACCTTCACGGTTTCCATGTTTCTAAAGTAGCCCGGATCAGCGGATCCGGGCTACTCTGCCGCAAGCGCCACCCAACTCTACACCAGCTTCGCGCTCATGGTGATTTTGGTGTTGTACAACTTTGAGACAGGACAGTTGGCTTTGGCGCCTTCCGCGGCTTTCTCGAAACCCTCCGCCGTCGCGCCGGGGACTTTCGCTTCCACTTCCAGGTGGCTTTCTGTGACGCTGAATCCTTCGCCGCTTTTCTCCAAGGAAATGCTGCACGCGGTCTGAATGCGCTCGGCCGTCAATCCGGCCTGATTCAGGACCAGCGACAGCGCCATGGAAAAGCATCCCGCATGCGCCGCCGCGAGAAGTTCTTCCGGATTGGTGCCAACGCCGTTTTCGAAACGGGTGCCATAGGAATATTGCGCGTCTTTGAGGGTTGTGCTCTGGGTCGAGATCGAGCCCTTGCCGTCCTTGATTCCGCCCTGCCACACTGCCGAAGCCTGTCGTTTCACAAATACACCTCCAGAACGTAGTGTGACACGCCGCTCATTTTGCTAAACTCACTTCGGTGCCCGCCGTCGCAACAGAGCAGGCGTATTCTCGCGCGGAAGTCCGGCGGTTGCTCGGGGTTTCCGAGCAGCAACTCCGAAGCTGGCAAAAGCAGAACTTCATTCCCGCAGCCGCCTCCTCGTTCTCGTTTTCCGATTTGCTAGCCATGCGAACCTTGGCCGCGTTGCGCAAGAATCGCATCCCTGCCGCGCAGATTCGCAGAGCGGTAAATGCCGTGCGCTCGCAGATGAAGGAAATCGAAAATCCGCTCACGGAGCTGAGGGTCTATTCACAAGGCAAACGCGTTCGCGTGCAGTTCGGAAAGCAGACCATGGAAGTCTCCGGCCAGTTGATCCTCGATTTCAACGAGGAAGAACTCAACAAGCTGGTCTCGTTTCCGGAACGCCGGCCGGAAACCGAGAAACCCGGGGAACGGAACAAGAAGCGCGTTGAGGCCGAGCACTGGTTTGAACAAGGATTGCTGCTCGAGCAACAGGGCGCGCAGGTGGAAGAAATCATTTACGCTTATCAAAAGGCCGCGGAACTAGACCCGTCTTCTGCGGGAGCGCTGGTCAACCTAGGAACGGTGTACTTTAATGTTCGCGCCTATAGAGAAGCGGAAAAACAATATCGGAAAGCGCTGGAAGTGGACGCCAACTACGCGCTGGCGCACTTCAATCTGGGCAATCTGTTTGATGAGCGCAACGATCGCGCCAAGGCGCTTTTCCACTACCAGGCGGCGTTGCGCATCCATCCCAACTACGCCGACGCCCATTACAATATTGCGCTGCTGTACCAATCCACCAACCAACCGATGAAGGCGGTGCGCCACTGGAAGCACTATCTAAAGCTCGACCCCAACAGCAACTGGGCGGCGATAGCGCGCCGTGAGTTGGAACGGCTGCGCGACCTAACCATCGTTCGCAACAACCGGCCCGACTAAAGACCGGCCCGACTAAAGACCGGCCCGACTAAAGACCGGCCCGACTAGAAACCGGCCCGACTAAAAACCGG
>DATFZA010000207.1:0-8233 GCA_035314765.1 Bryobacteraceae bacterium | reverse complement strand
CTTGCTGGACCGGCAATCTTCCGAATCGTGAGCCCGCCGCGCTTGCCGGGGCCTCTTACTGAAGATGTCTTTCGGGTCTACGGCTTTGTCTTTCGTATTAGCACCAACCACCCTGACGCGCGGCGCTCCTTCCTAGAGCTTTACGAACGCTTCCTCGGCACAACAGCGGACGAAGCCGCCGTCGAAGCAGCGATCATAGTCGATTCAATCGGCGGATTTCGCTGGTGGCTGGGAGAGACGGCTGGCACTACTGCGGACCTGCCGGGCGCGCTGTGGAGCCTGGAGGCTGCGCTGTGCCAAGCCATCATTGAGTTCCACAGGGGCTATATGGCCGTCCATGCATGCACCATTTACGCTAGCGACTTGGCGATCCTTCTT
The DNA here is from genome assembly GCA_035314765.1 of Bryobacteraceae bacterium. Classification (GTDB taxonomy): domain Bacteria; phylum Acidobacteriota; class Terriglobia; order Bryobacterales; family Bryobacteraceae; genus DATFZA01. The sequence continues at coordinate 7,855 of DATFZA010000207.1, read as the reverse complement.
GTCGGACGATCGGGAGCGGGAAAAACCACGCTAAGCTTGGCCCTGGCTCGCCGCGGCTTGACGGTCGCCACCGACGATGTCGCTTTAGTGGAACCGGAAACTCTGAATGTTCTTCCCATCCCTCGATGCTTCCACCTGGACAGTCAAAGTGTCGCGCTTCTGGAAGCCGATGGACTCCAGTTTCCGGAGTCATGGAAACGCCTCTCTTTTATGGTCCCGAGCGAACTAGGTGTGCACGCCACAACGCCATGCCGCGCTTCTGTTCTTGTTTTCATGTCGGGACCGCGGGCTGAGCAACCGCGAATTGCCGCCATTTCGCAAGCCGAGATGGTCGCTCATCTCCTAAGCGAAACTGGCCAGGGACCTATCGAGGATCTTCAAATCGTCCGCGGGCTTTGCCGGTTAGCCGGAGGGGCGTCCTGCTACTCGCTTATCCCGGGCCGACTTGCTCCGACGGCCGACGCGCTCGTTGACCTGGTTCTGCCGCAGCAGCCGTGACGTGCGCTAAGATCGTCAATTTATGTCTGTGGCGTCCGCTAACCAGACTCGGCACGATATCGCACTGCTGTTGCGCCTATTGAAACGGACTGGCAGCACCGATTTGGGCTGGCTCCCCGCGGCTACATGGGATTGGCGGGCCTTCGCGAGGCTCTGCGATTATCACGACGTAGGTTCCTTCATCTACTGCCGTCTCCGGGGTCAGACTGGGATTACCTTTCCGCCAGGGTTGCTAGAACATCTGAGGGTTCGCTTTCTCGAAGCTTCCGTTCACAACTACCACTTAGCGCAGAAGCTCATCGAGCTGACATCGCTGCTGGAAGAGAACGAAATCCCTGTCCTGGCATACAAAGGACCAGCGCTGGCGATGATCGCCTACGGCGACCTCGCTCTTCGCCAGTATCAGGACCTGGATGTGGTGATTCGACCGGAGCATCTCCTGAAAGCTGTGGAGTTGATGACTCGTTGCGGCTTCGAGATCGCAGCCGATTGGTGGAATCCGAGCCGGCCGGAGGATCCGAGGTATGTCGCCCGGTACCACGAGATCGCGTTCCGGGCGCCGGATAGATCGTACTTCGTGGATCTTCACTGGCAATTGGCGCCCCATCAGGCCCAAGCGTTCCGCCTCGACGTCGATATGCTGTGGAATCGGGCTGCGAGCCTAAAGCTGCTCCAATCGGACATCTCGACGTTATGTCGCGAAGATCTCTTTCTGGCGCTCTGCTGCCACGGAACGGTACATCGATGGGGTCGTCTCAAGTGGCTCCTCGACATTGCAGAGCTACTCCGCGGCGCCGAAACACTGAATTGGCTGCGCATCGAGGAAATGACCAGGAATCGGCCGCTTGCCCGCGCATCCGCCACGCTTGCTCTTGGGCTCGCGCATGACCTGCTGGATCTGGTTGTGCCCGCCCAGGCGGCGCGGATCCTGCCTGCCACTGAACGGACGCGCGCCGTGACCGCCGCCATATGTGAGGAAATACTGTTGCGGGGTCACACAAGCGGGAACAACCACACGGCGCTGTTGGGGCTGGAGGGGAGCACCATCGAGTGGATAAAATACTTCGGCGTCCAGCCTGCGTGGTGGTTTCACCAGGTGTTCGTTCAGGTCACCCCTAAGGAGCGCGCTCTTGTTGACCTGCCGCAACGGCTCGAGTTTCTTTACCATTTCGTTCGGCCGGTGCGGCTGGTGCTCAAACATAGCCGGCGCGTGGCCCGCAGCCTTTGGGCGATGGCCGTCTTCTGAGACCGGACATTCGCGGTGAAGGGTCGCGAGGCGGCGCCTACCGCGCGCCCGAATTTTCCGATCGCGCCGATCAAAGGCTTGGGCACTCTATTGGAGCAGATCGAGAGCGCGCCCCAGTGTACGTTCAACCAGCTCCACCGGTGCGCGGATCAAAGCAAGAATAAAGCTGACCAGATCGGCCGAAGACGATCAGTTTGAACTGCTGGAAGTCTTGGCCCGCCGCCGATTTGAGCGCGTCAAGAAACGGCTAAGATGGTATAGGCACCCGCATGAGTTCACGCCGCAAATTTATTGGCGCAGTAGCCTCCGGCTTGGCCTCCACGCTACTGGGAGCAAACGACCGGATACGTATCGGCCTAATCGGAGCGGGCGCGCGCGGAGCGGAGCTGGCGCGCCAGGCGCTTTCCTTCCCCGGCGTGGAACTCGCCTCAGCCGCCGACGTGTACACGCGCAGGCTGGAAGAGACGCTCCCGCTCGCCCCGGAAACGCTGCATCTCGACTACCGCGCGCTGCTGGACGACCAAACCATCGATGCCGTCATCATCGCGACGCCGCAGCACGTCCACGGCGAACCAGCCGTCCAGGCGCTGAATGCCGGCAAGCACGTGTACGTCGAGAAAACCATGGCCTTCACGGTCGACCAGGCCAAGCAAGTAGTGAAAGCTCAAAAAGCATCCCGGCGAGTGGTGCAAGTAGGACATCAAGCGTGCTCATCCGGACATTTGACCGATGCCCGCCGCTTCCTCGACAGCGGACAAACCGGCCGCATCACCGCCATCCACATGCATAATTTCCGGAACACGCCGCATGGCCGGCCTCAATGGGCACGGCCGGTCTATCCGGACATGAGCCTCGAAAACATCGCCTGGAATTACTTCGACGGCCAACGCGAGTTCGATCCCAACCGCTACATCAACTGGCGTTATTTTTGGGATTATTCCGGCGGGGGCGTGCATGAGAACCTCAGCCAGCAGCTGGCCTTTTGGTACAAGGCGCTGAACCTCGAAATCCCCAAATCCGCGACCATGACGGGCGGGATCTATTTGTGGCGTGACGGCCGTGAAGTTCCGGACACCATGCATGTCTCGCTCGAACAGCCGGAGGATCTGCTGATCAGTTGGGATTCCGGATTCGGCAACAACCAGCTTGGCGTATCGGAAGAGGTGCTCGGAACCGACGGCACCATCGTCCGCGGCCAGCAGATTCGTTCGGTGCCGCAGCGCGTCAACCGCCCAGAAGCCGCGGAACTCTTGGGCCGGACATCCACTTCTCCCAACGCTCACATGCAGAATTTCTTGGAATGCTTGCGCTCCGGCGCCCAGCCCGATTGTCCGGTCGAACTCGGCTACCGCGTTTCTGTCGCGTGCCGCATGGCGGTCGAGAGCTATCTGCAAAAGCGTACCGTGCGCTGGGACGCGCGCCAAGAAGAGATCGTTTAGGATAAATGTGGGGCAGGTTCTCGACCTGCGCGGCGGTTTACTTACCGCCGCCCACACGCTAGGAATGCGATGGATTTTGACTTAACCCCGGAACAGGTGCATCTGCGCAAGACGGTGCGCGAGTTCGCCGAAGCTGAAATCGGCCCGCATGTCCTCGAGTGGGATGAAGAGCAAATCTTCCCGATCGAAGCGATCAAGAAAGCGGGCCAACTCGGATTGATGGGAGCGATTTTTCCGGAAGAGCTGGGCGGCGCAGGGCTCGGCTACATCGAGTACGCCATCATCATCGAAGAACTCTCGCGCGTGGACCCGTCGGTCGGCTTGATCGTGGCGGCTCACAATTCGCTTTGCTCCAACCATATCTTTCTGGCGGGAAATGACGAACAGAAACAGAAATACCTGCCCAAGTTAGCCACCGGCGAGTGGATTGGCTGCTGGTCGCTGACCGAGCCGGAAGCGGGCTCCGACGCCGCCGGCACTCGTTCCACTGCCGTCAAGGACGGCGCTTCCTGTTGGGTGCTCAACGGTGGAAAAACGTTCACCACCAATGCGCAGTACGCCCAGGTTTGCGTGGCCATGGCGGTCACGGACCGGACCGCCTCGCAGCATGGAATTTCGGCGTTTATTCTCGAAACCGGCGTGCCGGGGTTCAGCGTCGGCAAAAAGGAAAATAAGCTTGGCATGCGCGCCAGCGCCACGGGAGAGGTTCTGTTCAGCAACTGCCGTCTCCCGCAATCGCAATTGCTCGGCAAAGAAGGCGAAGGCTTTGTGGATAGCCTGCGTACCTTGGATGGCGGACGTATTTCCATCGCGGCGCTTTCGGTGGGAACCGCGCAAGGAGCGTTTGACGCAGCCCTCAGGTATTCGCAACAGCGCAAACAGTTCGGCCGGTTCATCTCCGAGTTCCAGGCCATTCAACACAAGCTGGCCGACATGGCTACGACGATTGAGGCCGCGCGTATGTTGGTATATCGCGCCGCTTACCTGAAGGACAAGGGGCTACGGATCACCAAGGAGTCATCCATGGCGAAACTCTTTGCTTCTGAAATCGCCGTACGGGTGTGCGATGAGGCAGTGCAGATTCACGGCGGCTACGGCTTCATCAAAGACTATCCGGTGGAAAAGTTCTATCGCGATGTCAAGCTGTGCACCATTGGGGAAGGCACCAGCGAGATCCAACGCATGGTGATCGCGCGGCAGTTGCTCAAGAGCCGATGATGGCGGAGGAGCAGAGGCGGGTTAGTAACCCGCCGCAGGTTGACAACCTGCCCCACAAATGAGCGCTCTTGCAGAGCGGGTCATGGCCGGCGATACGCGGGCGCTGGCGCGCGCGGCCACGATGATTGAGAATCATCATCCAGATGCCGCCGGCTTGATGAAAGAACTGTTTCCGCACACTGGCAATTCTGTTGTCCTCGGCATCACCGGTGCTCCGGGCGCAGGCAAAAGTACCTTCACCGATCAACTGATTACCGAGCTGCGCAAGGAAGACCAGCAAATCGGCGTCATCGCCGTCGATCCCACCAGTCCGTATTCCGGCGGCGCGATTCTGGGCGACCGCATCCGCATGATCCGCCACCATGCCGATCCGGCCGTGTTCATTCGTTCCATGGCCACGCGCGGCTGGCTCGGCGGTCTCGCGGGCGCAACCACGGATATGGCTCTCTTGCTGCAAGCAGCGGGCAAACAAACCGTCATTATCGAAACCGTCGGTGTCGGTCAGGATGAAGTGGAAGTGGCCCGCCTGGCGGATGCTACCGCGGTAATTTTAGTCCCCGGCATGGGCGACGATGTCCAGGCGATCAAAGCGGGTATCATGGAGATCGCCGACGTATTCGTGATCAATAAGTCCGACCAGCCAGGCGCTGAGCAACTGGAACGCGAAATCAAGTCGATGCAAAGCCAGGCGATGCGAAAAGACTGCTGGGTTCCGCCGGTCGTGCGCACGGTTGCCATTGAAGGAACCGGCATCGCGGACGCGCTGGCCGCCCTGCGGGCGTATCTGGAGCGCGGCAATCCGAATGAGCGCGCGGTGGCGTCGTGGACTCTGCGTTTGAAAGAGATGCTGCGAGAGCGGGCGCTGGAAAAGTTTGCTCAGGTGGACTTTGTATCGGCCGCGCGGCAGGTCGCTTCGCGCACAATAGATCCATACACATTAGTGGAGCAATGGCTGGGCAACAATGGGTGAACAAGTGAACATCGATCACCTGGGGATCGCGGTCAAATCGCTGGACGCGGCCCTCAACTTTTACGAGAAGCAGTTGGGCTTCTCCGTTTCTCTCCGGGAAACCGTGGAGCACGAGAAGGTCAACGTGGCGATGCTGCCGGCCGGTGGTCCGCGCATCGAGCTGCTGGAGCCAACCACGGCGGACTCGGTCATCGGCAAGTTTCTCGAAAAGCGCGGTGAAGGCCTGCATCATGTCGCCATCAAAGTTCCGGACTTGCATGCATCCGTCGAGCGGCTGCGCGCCAGCGGCGCGCGTCTGCTCAATGAACCGCGTGCCGGCGCGGGCGGCCATCTTTACGTCTTCGTGCATCCGGCCTCCACCGGCGGCGTCCTCTTGGAGCTGATTCAAGAATGAAACGCTTTGTGAGGCACGGTCGAAAACGCCACGGAAGTGCAAGAAAACAAAAGAACGCCCCGAGCCGCGTTTTCATCACACTTTTGTGGGCCGCAGGCCCATGGCGACAGGTTATTAACCCGCCTCGCCTTCCCATACTGGAGCTGCAATGAAACCAACCATCGGCATCATCGGCGGCAGCGGCTTGTACTCCATGCCCGGCTTCGAACACCAACAGGAGATCCTGGTTGACACACCTTGGGGCCGTCCATCCGACGCGTACATGGTCGGAGCCCTGAGCGGCAAAACGATCGCGTTTCTCTCCAGACACGGGCGCGGTCACCGCTTTCTGCCGTCGGAGCTAAATTTTCGCGCCAACATTTACGGCTTCAAGAAATTGGGCGTGGAGCGCATTCTCTCGCTCAGCGCGGTTGGTTCGCTAAAGGAAGAACACGATCCAATGACGTTCGTCATACCGGATCAGTTCTGCGACCGCACACACGGACGTGCGTCCACGTTCTTCGGAGAAGGTCTGGTTGGCCACATCAGCTTTGCCGATCCCATCTGCCCGCAGCTCGCGGACATCGCGCAAACCGCGTGCCAAGCCACCGGCGTGAAATCCGCCAAGGGCGGAACGTATCTTTGCATGGAGGGTCCGGCGTTCTCGACCAAAGCCGAATCGAACCTCTACCGGAGCTGGGGCATGGACATCATCGGCATGACCAACCTGCAAGAAGCCAAGCTAGCGCGCGAAGCCGAAATTTGCTACGTCACCATGGCGATGGTTACCGACTACGATTGCTGGCATGAAGAGCACGACGCGGTGACGGTCGCAGACATCGTTGCCAACCTGCAGAAGAACGCCGAGAATGCGTGCAGGGTGGTCGCCGCTGCGGTTGCCGGCATGCCGGCCGAGCGGACGTGCAAGTGTGGTTCCGCCCTGGCGCACGCCCTGTTCACGGACGTCGCCGTGATCCCGGAAGTGACCAAGAAAAAGCTGGAGCTGCTGGTTGGAAAGTATCTCCCCTGACCGGCCGGTTGCGCTGGCCGCGACCAGGCGCTTATTCACGGAAATTATCGAACCTCTGGGAGACCGGTTCGAGCCTTCAGATGTCGCGCGCTATGTTGACCTGTTCAGCGGAATCCTGCGGCGTGTGTTTCCAGAGCTACGGACTTTTAGTATTGAGGGCCGCTACGCTCGCATCTCACGCCCCCGGCCGATTCAAGTCCAAAGCGATCCGCAAATCGTCTTCGTACTCTCGCGCGTGACGCTGGGCGCCGACGTAGCCGTCACCAGTACCGTTCTCAACGCCGCGAAGCAGCTCTTCCCGCAGAGCCGCATCTGTTTTGTGGGGCCGCGCAAGAATGCAGAGTTATTCACCGACGTGGAGTTGTGCGAAATTCCGTATCCGCGCTCCGGGACATTGATGGAGCGCTTGTCGATCTGGCCGGTCTTGCAGGAATTATTCGCCGCCCCGCGCAGCCTGGTGCTGGATCCGGATTCGCGTCTCACGCAATTGGGATTGCTGCCAGCCGGCCGCGATGACGACTACTACTTTTTCGATAGCCGTTCTTACGGTGGCGATGGCGCGGAGTCTCTGGTGGAATTAACCCGGCGCTGGATTGGCCTGCCGCAAGCGCAAGCCTACATCCATACCGGGCTCACCGCCAAAGCATTTGCCACGACCGTCAGCTTCGGAGTGGGAGAGAACGCCGCCAAACGCGTGCCGGATCCGTTTGAATCGGAAATTCTCAAGCTGCTGCCTCAGCCTCTGCTGATAGATCGGGGAGCGGGCGGCGAAGAAGCCGAACGGGTGGAGCGCGCGGTGGCCAATGCGGGCGTGCCCGCGGAGTTTTGGGACGGATCGTTCGCGGGCTTCGCCGAACACATCCGCCGCAGCCGCCTTTATGTGGGCTACGATTCCGCGGGAGGCCACGTGGCGGCTGCCTGCGGAGTCCCGTTGCTCAGCATCTTCCGCGGATTCGTCTGCGAGCGCATGTTCCAACGCTGGCGTCCTTATGGCAATGGGCGGATGAAAGTGATTCCGGTCAGGCAAGAGAGCCCGCAAGACGTGATTCGTCTCGCCGGCGACGCCATCGCCGAGCTTATT
>DATFZA010000206.1:0-3432 GCA_035314765.1 Bryobacteraceae bacterium | reverse complement strand
AGTCCGAGGATTCCTGTTTCCACCAGCAAGCTCAAATACATGTTGTCGGCAATTACGGTGCGGCCAATAAAATCCGAGTATGGCAGCGTCTTATAGCCAACGCCGAAAAGTCCGTGCCATGGATTTTCGATCACGAATTGGACTAAAATTCGCCAGCTCGCCACTCTGCCTGACAGAATTCCTTCCGGCGATGACCAGAAATACTGAAACGATGCCGCCAGCCTGATCCAGTAACTCTGCGCGAAGGAAGGAAAGAGAAGATACACCGCGGCCGCCGACGCGCAGGCGCAGGCAACCATCGTCAGCAGTGCGCGCTTCAGCCGCACGCGCCTGACATAAGCCAAGGCGCACAGCGCGATCACAACATTCAACAGTGACGCGCGCGAGTAAGAAAAGATCAGCGCCATCGACAAGACCACACCGGCCGCGATCAGTACCGGCCGCGAACAAGGCCGGCGCTCGCGCGGGTTGAACAGCGCGATCGCGATCATCGCCAGAAAGAACGCGCAGAAGTTCCCCAGCGTGCTCGCTTCGTAGAACAGCCCTTGCGCCCGCCGGAAAACACCGGCGTCCAGCCAGACAAACTGCGGTCCGAAGCCGGCAGGTGCCGGAAATTGATAGTAGAAATCCAGACACGCAAACAGCGCTCCCGCCGTTCCGATGGCCAGCAAAACGGCGCACGCGCGCATTCGGTTGGTTCGCGGCTGTGGACCGTGTACCGTCTGAAAATACACCAGGCAACTGATCCCGAACAGAACCACTCGCGCCAGGCTCGCGATCGCCACTCCGATTCCGGAATAAATGGCCGCCAGCCCCACACTCGCCAGCAGAATACCGGCGAAAGCGATCAGCGGAAGCGACACATCGTCCAAAACAAATCGCCATTGTTTGATTCCGAGCAGCGCCGCGAATGCGCCCAATGCCGCCAGAACAATGGCCGGGTGCGGTCCGGAATCGCCCAGCGCAAAGGGCAGGGGCGGCAATAACGACGCGCCCGCGAAGAACAACCACAACCAGCGTTGCGGCTCCGCCAGCGTCCACCACAAGACAGGCAACAGCAACAACGGTGACGACAGAACCAATCCATACAGCGGATTCGGCATCAACGCCACGCCCGCCCCGTAGACGCCAACCAGCGCGGCTGCGAGGTTGCGCCGGTAACCCGTCATAAAGCAAATCTGCCTTCGGGACCGCTCCCTGACGGAGGACCTACACAGTTGGATTCTTGTCCCTTCTGGCAGAATATTTTTCGGCGCATGCGTTTCACCCAGTGTTTACAAGCATCAGGATGTGGTTGTCGACGATCTCCAACTTTGACGAATTCTGCCGAGCCGCGACCGTGAGGGAGCGGTGGCGCACCATCGCAGAGCCTGTTTGGTTCCAGCTTTGCCGGGTTAGGGAGCGGTTGAATTGCTCGTCTCATGACCGGCCCTTACCGATACGCCACGCGCACGGGCGCCAGCCGGGCCTTCTGCTGAAATACAAAGGCAAACGTCACCGCGATCAGGGCCCCCACGGCGGCGATGAAAATGGCCGCGAAAACATTGAGCGGAATATTGGGCGAACTGGGCCGTTGCGGCACGATACCCGGATCGATCACTCGCAACCGCTCACCACGGATCCCGGTAGCGCCGCGAATTTCATTCAGCCGGCCTTGCGCGTTGTCCCGAACGGAACGAGCCGAGCGGAGATCGAATTCAATCGGTTCGGTCAAAGCGCGTTCTTCCGTCGCCAACGCCTGGTTCGCGGAAATCTTTTTGTCGAGCGACTCGATTTCCTTTTGCAAAACCGCGCCACGTGCCTCCCCTCCCTCCGCCTTGGCGTCCGCCGCGTCGCGTTGCAGCCGGGTTCTCAATTCAATCAATCCGGACGTTTCCGCGTACAGCGAGTCAAACGGGTGCTTCTTTTCCGCATCCGCCCAGGCGCGTTCCGCTTTATCTAACCGGGCCTGGGCCGCGTCCAGTTGCCGCTGAGCGTCCAGAGCCAATTCATCGTCGGTCTGGCGGCCCAGCGAGCGATTCAGACTGGCGCTCTCCTCCGCCAAAAAGTTTGCAACCGCTTGCGCCTTGGCCGGGTCGGGCAGTGTGACGCTGATCTCCAGCAACCGCGTATCGCGCGGCTTCACGACCTTCAACACGCGCCGCTTGAGGGAATCGACGGGAACACCCTCACCCAGATGAAACTGGGCGGCCGCGCGCGCGAACAGCGTATCGCTGGCCGCGAACTGCTCATAGGTCTTCAAGGATTCAAGGTAAATCGGACTGACCACGGTCGCAGACCGCGGATCGCTGCCCGCAGGAGCGTCAATCACCACCACCGCTGTCGCCGTGTAGCGTTTGGGAAGCAGCAGGCTGATGCCCGCCGACAGAACGGCTGCAACCGCCATGGCGATCGCCAGAAATTTCCAGCGCTCCCGTAGGTAATAGGCGTACTCCACGACACTGAATCCGTCTTGCATGACCATCGCTTGCACAACTACCCCTTGATTAGACTATTTTCCGGCGGCGCGCGGAACGCCGTTCCACGGCTGCTCTTTCTCCGGTCTCATTGTATATGCGCATCCTGCTGCCGATGGCGGCGGCACTGGTTCCCCTGGCGTTGTTCCCCGGTTGGTCGTTTTACTTCGACATCACTCCCAAAATCGTGATTTTGCTCCTGCTTACCGGGGCCGCGCTCATGTTTTGGGATGGTTCGATTGTGCGTGGCCGCGTCCCCGCGCTTCTTAACATGCAGATCGCCTGGCTGGCCGTCGCCACCGCGCTTTCGCGTAATCCTGCGCTGTCACTCAATGGAAGCAACTGGCGCCGATTCGGCCTGGTCACGTACGGTGCGGTTTTGCTCTACGGTCTGCTGGTGATGCGGGACGTTTCAGGAGACTCGAACCGGATTGAAAACTATCTCCGGGCGGCCACGGTCGCCGCCATCCCTATTGGCTTGTACGGAATGGCTCAATACTTTGGCTATGATCCTTTGCTGAACGCGCTGGATTACCACGCTGGCGAAGGCATCTTCACCATCGTCCGGCCTCCTTCCACGCTGGGACATGCCAACTACTTCGGAGTCTATTTAGTCTACATCGCCTTCCTGGGATCGGCTTTGTTTTGTACCAGCCTGGCGAGATCCTGGCGTCTGATCGGCGCTGCCGCCGCCGTCGTCGCCGTTATGGCCGCGGTCCTCAGCGGAACCCGGGGCGCGCTGGTGGGGATTATCGCCGGGTTCCTTCTATTGGCGTTCCGCTGGCCGGCCGCGCGTGGTCGCCGCTCCATTTGGGCGACGGCCACGGCCGCAGCCTGCCTGGCTCTGTTTTGCATTTCCCCCGCGGGCGCCGAACTTCGCAGCCGCATTCACTGGTCGTTTGAAGAACCAGTCGGCGGAGCGAGGCCGCAGCTCTGGCGCGATACTCTCGAAATGAGTTCCAAGAAATTGCTGGCG
>DATFZA010000205.1:0-2377 GCA_035314765.1 Bryobacteraceae bacterium | reverse complement strand
GCCGCCAGAATCACCGCCACCAGCAGCGAAACCGCGAACGCGAATGCCAGAACGGCGTAGGCGGGCTCGAGAGCGTCGCGCAGCAACACGGACCAGATGGACACGGTGATGTGGAACAACTGCTTGCCTTCCACACCCAGCGGCAAAGTTACCGAATAATTCTTGTGGCGCCTCAATAAGTCCCATAGATTTCTAAAGGCGTTGGCGTTTTTTAGGCGATCGAAACTTTCGGCCGCTGGCGTTATTGTGCCGACCAGGTAGGAATCGGATGCGGCTAGTACGCGGCCTTGAGAATTGGCGATGGTTATGTTCGCTACCACGTCGGCATTTCCCAGCGTGCGCGTCAGCATTCCGGAAATTTGCGGGTCCGTGCGCAAGATATCAGCCCAGACTTGCTCGGATTCCTCCAGGTTTGTGGGATGAAGATCGCGCGCGGCCGTCTCTTGGGAGATACGCTCCAGCACGTAGTCTTTTACCTGATCGGCTACCAGTCCGGCGCGCAGGGCGGCGGCCTCGAAGGCCAGTCGAGTGAAATTGTAGAGGTAAATTACGGAAATAGCGACCACTACGATCGTGACGAACGCCACGATGGAGACCCGTAATCGCGCCTTGAGTGACATACGGCGCCGGAACTCTATGCGGAGCTGGCTTCGGCTTCGGCCGCAGCCCCGTATTCCTTCAGCTTGTTGAATAAGGTCTTGAGACTGATTCCCAAAATGTCGGCCGCGCGGGTCTTGTTGTTTTTGGTGTGCTGCAGCGTCATGTGAATCAATGCCTTCTCCGCCTCGCCCACCGTGGTTCCGACCGGCAGACGCACAGTGTCCGGTTCGATCTCCAGCGGCGCGGGGCGCGTCCCGGAGGAGACTCCGAAATCGTTCGGCAAATGCGCCATGGCGATCTCTCCCTCGCCGGCGACAATTACTCCGCGTTCCAGAACATTGCGCAACTCCCGCACATTGCCGGGCCAGGGATAACAGCGGAACGCCTCCATCACATCTGGCGCCACCTGCGTGACGCGGCAGTTATGTTTGGCGTCCAGCATGCTGATCAGCGCTTCAGTCAGCATCGGCAGATCGCTTACTCGCTGGCGTAGCGGCGGAAGGTGGATCTGAAAAACGTTCAACCGGTAATACAGGTCCTCGCGCAGCTCGCCTTTGCGCAACGCTTCTTCCAACACCTTGTTGGTGGAGGCGATCACGCGCACGTCCACCGAAATCTCGTTCTTGCCACCCAAGCGCCTCACGCGGGTATCCTCCAACACACGCAGCAATTTGGCCTGGGTTCCTACGGGCATCTCCGCCAATTCGTCGAGCAGCAGGGTGCCATGCTGCGACAATTCGAAGCAGCCGGCGCGGCGTTCCACCGCGCCGGTGAAGGCGCCTTTTTCATGCCCGAACAACTCGCTCTCCATCAGCGTTTCCGGCAGCGCGGCGCAGTTGATAGCCACAAACGGCCCGTTGCGGCGCGGGCTCAAATGGTGGATGGCGCGCGCCACCAGTTCCTTGCCGGTGCCGCTTTCGCCGGTCACCAGCACCGCCGCTTTGGAAGGCGCAACCTGGCGCACCATCGAAAACACTTGTTGCATCGGTTCGCAGGCGCCCACCAAGTCCACCAGAACTCCCTGATAGGCGAGCTGGCGCTGCAGGCGCTCCGTCTCCTCGGTGAGGCGGCTTTGCGTAGCCGCGCGCTCCAGCAGCACTTTTAAGGCGCTGGGCTGGATGGGTTTCTCCAGAAACCAGAAAGCTCCGAGGTCGTGCATGGTTTGAATCGCCGTCTCGATATTTCCAAATGCGGTCAGCACAATGGCTGGCGGCGGGTTGGGTTGAGCGCCCAGCCGCTTGAGCAATTCAAAACCATCCATGCGCGGCATCATGAGATCGGTAACCAGCACGTTAACGGGCATTAAGTTCAGCTTTTCCAGCGCTTCCTGGCCATCGGCCGCGGTCTCCACCGCGAAGCCCCATGACTGGATCATCTTTGCCAGTCCCGTTCGTTGGTTATCTTCGTCATCGGCGACCAACACCCTGGACAACGGTCCCGAGGCAACATTACTCATTGTTTTCAGTTTATCCGATGCGGTTAGGATACCGGGCTGGGGCTTGGCATGGTGTCCGAGAAGGGCGTTGCTACCCTTTCGCACATCTCCACCGGGACCTTGGGACCGGTCATGAAGCAACCGATTCAACCACCCCTGACGGCCGCGGCTCGGTCACGCCTTCCGAACCGCGACCGTCAGGGAGTGTCCATGGGCGTGCGGCCCCCCAAAGGGATGAAGACGCCGTCGGGCGGTCTCGCAGCACCAGGAATTTGGAAAGCGTCTTCAACGGAGCGGGCTGGAAGTAGTGGCAGGGTTGTTTCTTGACGGGTTTGACAGCGC
>DATFZA010000204.1:0-3919 GCA_035314765.1 Bryobacteraceae bacterium | reverse complement strand
CGAAGCCGCGCCATGCTGGTGCTCTCCTATCACAACTACGAAGCCACGCCCTCCATCGATGGCATTCTGCGCCGCATGCAACGTGTGCAGGCGGATGCCTATAAGATCGTCACCACCGCCCGCAAGCCGTCCGACAACACGCGAGTGCTCGCGCCCGCCAGGCAGCATCCGCGCACGCCGCTGATCCTGCTGGCCATGGGAGAAGCTGGATTTCCCACCCGCGTGCTGTCTCCCGCCTGGGGTGGTCTCTACACCTATGCCGCTCCCAATGCCGCGGAAGGCACTTCCTCCGGCCAGATTTGCGCCCGGCAACTGCGCCAGCTCTACCGCGTCGATAAACTGACGCGCAGTGCAAAAATTTACGGTGTGGTGGCCGACCCGGTCAGGCATTCCATTTCTCCGGCCGTGCTGAACCGGGCTTTCCACGCCCGCCGCATGGACGCCGTTTACCTCCCGTTTCTCGTTTCGCCCACGCAGTTGAAGGATTTCTTCACTGTTGCCAATGACCTGCCCTTGGCGGGATTCAGCGTCACCATCCCGCACAAACAGAAAGTTCTGCGCTACCTGGACGTAATCGAGCCGCTGGCGCGGCGCATTGGCGCGGTAAACACAGTCTGGAAAAAAGCTGGTAAATGGCGCGGCGCCAACTCCGATGCCGAAGCCGTCACCGGGCCGCTTTCCAAACGCGTCCGCCTCTCCAAATCGACGGTTCTCTTGGTTGGCAATGGCGGAGCGGCCCGCAGTGCGGCTTTTGCCCTGGTTGACGGCGGCGCCAAGGTGTCCATCGTCGGACGCAACCCGGATCGCGTCCGTTCTCTGGCGCGAGTCTGCGGCGCCGAGCCCTTGCTGCGCGAACAGCTCGATTCGCGCCACTTCGATGCGCTGGTGCACGCCACTCCGCTCGGGATGCATCCCAACCCCAAAGCCTGTTTCTTTAACGGCAAAATTCCCGCCGGCGTCGTGTTCGACATGGTCTACAATCCGATGGAAACGGAGCTGATCCGCCGCGCCCGCGAGCAGCAGTGCGAGGTGATTCCCGGCCTGCAGATGTTTCTGGAGCAGGCGGCGCGCCAGTTCGAAATATGGACCGGAGAAACCGCTCCCCGCGCCGTCATGGAGAAGGCGGCCGTGGAAGTTCTCAACAGCTAGCCAGCGCCGGGGTGGGCAAGGCGGATGGCGAATGCCGTCCGCGACCGCAGCGGTCGCCCCCGCACGAAAGGGCGTCGGCCAAAGCCGCCGGGGACACTGCGGGCTGCTGTTCGAAATCGTCCTCCAGCGCCATTCTCGCGCAGGCAAAGACCAAAGCCGCCGGGGACACTGCGGGCTGTTGTTCGAAATCGTCCTCTTCAACGAATCGCAGCGGTGTCCCCCAGCGCCACCCTCGCACGCCACTCCACGCATGAGCCGCCTATAATGAAAAGCAATGGAGAAGCTCAGCCGCCGTCAGCTCGCTCTCGCCGTTGCCGCTGCAACTACGGTCACGGCGCAGACCCCAGCCCCCGCGCAGAGTCCGCAGGACGAACTAGCGGCAGCCAAACAGCAGAACGCCGATAACGCCGCCGCGCTCGCCAAAGTCGAAGTCCCGCGGGCTACCGAACCCGCGGTCCATTTCCGGGCGTGACGCATGGCTGCCATCAAAGTTCCCGACAGCGTCTTCTTTGAGAACATCTCGCAGTTAGGCGACCGGCTCAAAGCCAAGGAATTTACCGCGGTCGATCTCACCCGCGCGTTTCTCGACCGCATGGAACGCCTTGGTCCGCGCTACAACGCGCTCGTGCTTCTGCTCCAGAAACACGCTCTGAGCGCCGCCAAAGATATGGCCGGCGACATGAAGCGCGAGCGCTTCCGTAGTCCGCTGCACGGGATTCCGTTCGGGGCCAAGGATCTACTCGCATTTGCGAAACACCCCACCACCTGGGGCGCTAAGCCCTACGCCAATCAGGTGCTCGACGACACCGCGACGACGCTTAAGAAGCTGGATAAAGCCGGCGGCGTTCTCACCGCGAAACTCGCCATGGTGGAACTCGCCGGGGGTCCCAGTTACCGCTATGCCAGCGCCTCCGCCACCGGGCCGGGGCTCAATCCGTGGGACCTCACCCGCTGGTCGGGTGGTTCGTCGAGCGGATCGGCAATTTCTGTCGCCGCGGGCCTGGTGACGTACGCGTTGGGGTCGGAAACCTCCGGCTCCATTCTGACGCCCAG
Source organism: Bryobacteraceae bacterium (assembly GCA_035314765.1). Classification (GTDB taxonomy): domain Bacteria; phylum Acidobacteriota; class Terriglobia; order Bryobacterales; family Bryobacteraceae; genus DATFZA01. Next base: position 1,717 of record DATFZA010000204.1, on the reverse strand, counting down.
CGCATTCTGCGGCGTTACGGGCTTGCGGCCGACGTATGGCTTGGTCAGCCGCGCGGGCGCGATGGCGCTGTCCTGGTCGTTAGACAAGATCGGTCCGCTCTGCCGCACCGCGGAGGACTGTGGACACGTGCTGCAAGTGATGGCCGGTTCCGACGAAGAGGATCCCGGGTCAGCCGGCAAGAGCTTCTATTACGAGCCGCAATTCGCCCGCGATCTCAAGGAGATGAAGGCCGGCTTCGCCGCGGTCGATTTCGAGGAATGGGCTGAGCCAGCGGCCCGGCCGGATTTTGCCAAGGCGCTCGACGCCATTCGCTCGCTGGGTTTGCAATTTGGTCCCGCAAAGCTGCCCGATTTTCCGTACGGCCCAGTCCTCAGCACCATTCTTTCCGCGGAAGCATCGTCGATTTTCGAGAAATTGATTACCAGCGGCCAGGTGGACGAATTGGCCGACGCCCGCCAGATCGCGGGCCTGAAGGCAGGTCTGGACGTTCCAGCCCGAGATTATCTCAAGGCCATGCGTATCCGCAGCCTCATCCAGCAGCGCTTTAGCGATCTGTTTGACGACGTCGATGTTCTCGTCACCCCCAGCCGCCTGGGACCTGCGCCCAAGATTACTCAGGCGCTGGACCGTCCTCTCTATCCGGAACGCCCGCGCCCGGCGGACCGCGGCCTCACGCAACACATTCCGGCGGGCAACCTGGCGGGTCTGCCCGCGTTGTCTCTGCCGTGCGGGTTTGCGGACGGAATGCCCATCGCCATTACCGTGGTAGGCCGGCCATTCTCCGAGAATTTGCTGCTCGCCATCGGCCGCGAGTTTCAGAAAAAAACCGACTGGCACTTGCGGAAGCCGGAAATAGCATAAAACACTCCTTGTCCCTTTTGAGCGGCGGTTTGCGCTTTCCTCAATAGATCCGGTAGAACTTGACGTTAATCCGGAAATCGTGCAAACTACCTGTTCTGCTCAAGGAGGACCATGCAACCGCATATAACTCGACTGTTCTTTGTGCCCGCAATGCTTTGCGCCTTTTCTCAATTCCCCTCTCGGGCGGAAACACATGCGCTCGACAAGGAAAAATCAGCCGTGATGTTGGAAACAGAGGCTAAGGGAGGCGTCGTTCTCCCGGCGCCCAACACCGTTAACGCTAACGTTGGCGTGAAGGCAGTCTTGCTCACCCAAGGCGCCGTGGGGCGCCTGTTCGGAAAAGAAATCGCGCACACTTACGCCGTCGTCCAACTCACCATTTCGAACAAGAGCGCCGATGCCGCCTTTGTCCTTCACAGCGCTTTTATCGATACCAGTCAATGGGCGCTGGGTGGGGGAACCAAGGGATTTCAATCCGGCCAGGGAAACCCCACCACCACTGGAACGCTGCCAAATCAGATCTCCAGCGTCGAATCGCGCATCGCCCGCGGTCAACTGCTCGACGCGCAGCAATGGAGCGCGCGCAATTGGACTGTGCGGCTCTTGACTGTGGCGGGGTCTCTTGCCTCCGGCTATTCGTTTGCATTCAAGGAGACCGGTATTGCGAAGGGCATCGCTGCCTTCAGCGGCTCGCTGGTGCCGGGCGTCGCCTTCGCGTGGCCGGACGGAGCCGTCGCTCAGCTAAACAGGATCAGCGACTTTGGGTATCAAACCAACAAAACGATTGGGAAGCAGTCGGCGGATATTATCGTCTGCTTCTTCCCCATCGATATGTTCCTTTCGAAACCGTTCCGG
>DATFZA010000203.1:0-8034 GCA_035314765.1 Bryobacteraceae bacterium | reverse complement strand
AGAAAACGCAGGCCGGCGGGGATTTGTTGCGGGTATTCGTAGGGCTCCAGACTCGCTAGGACGAAGCCCCATTCACCGAAAGATGGGACGTAGACGTGATACGGATAGGTGCGCACGCCCGCCTGCTTCAGCGTTTCGTTGATACACCAGTAGCTTTGCCTGGCGAACAGCGGGGAGGTACTCTGGACCACGATCATGCCGTTGCGGCCGATGTGCTTGGCCAGCAAACGGTAGAACGCGGTGGTGTACAACTTGCCTAGCGAGTAACTGGTGGGGTCCGGAAAATCGACCACTACAAAATCGAACTGGTCGGTCACGGTGTCGAGCCAGGTGAAGGCGTCGGCGTTGATCACTTTGACCTTCGGGTTGGTTAGCGAATGCTCGTTCAGATTCGAGAGCACCGGATGCTTCGAGAACAGACCGGTCATTTCGGAATCCAGATCCACCAGCCAGATGCTTCCCAGCGACGGATATTTCAGCATTTCTCTGACGGCCAGGCCGTCGCCGCCGCCGACTACCAGGGCCCGGCGTGCGCCGGGGATGGCGGCTAATCCGGGATGGACCAGCGACTCGTGATAGCGGTACTCGTCCCGCGAACTGAACTGCAGGTGCGAGTTGAGGAACAAGCGCAGATCGTCTTTCCACTTAGTCAGGACGATGCGCTGATATTTTGTCTGACGGCTGAAGATCACCTCGTCCGAAAAGAGATTGTTGTCGGCCGCGGCTGATATTTTGTCGGCTACTAGTATTCCACCAATTAGACTCGCTAGAACCGCGAAGCCGGTGGTACGTAGTGCGCGCACGTTGCCTAACTGGTCCCGAAACAAGTAAGTGGACCATAGCGCTACGGCGGCGTTGAGGACACCAAAGACTAACGCGGAGCGCACCAAGCCTAGCTTGGGGACTAAGAGCAACGGGAACAATAATGATGCGCCTAGCGCGCCTAAATAGTCGAAAGTCAGAACATGCGAAATCAGGTCGCGGAACTGGAAGCGCTCTTTTAGGATGCGCATTAGTAGCGGGATCTCCAGGCCGACTAGGATCCCGACTAACATGACGACTAAGTAGAGCACTAACCGGAATGCTTGCGTGTAGGCGAAAGCCAGGAACAATAGCGAGGAGGAAAAGCCTCCTACCAGGCCGACCATTAGTTCCACCGAGACAAATCTGGCAACCAGGCCTCTGCTCAGGAACTTCGACAAGTAACTGCCGATGCCCATGGCGAATAAATAGGAACCGATGATGGTCGAGAACTGGAAGACGCTATCGCCTAACAGGTAGCTGGCTAGCGTGCCGGCGATCAGTTCGTAGATCAGGCCGCAGGCGGCGATCAGGAAAACGGAAAGAAAGAGTACTACGGGCACTTTTGGAACTTTTCCTTGATAAACGGGGAGGGGACGATTGACAATCGGCCGCAGGTTGACAACCTGCCCCACAAGATTAGTGGACGGCGGCGGCGATGATGACGCATATGCCAATGGACATGGCGCCTACCAAGATGGCCAGGGCGATGTTCTTGTCTTCGACAATCTCTTTCCAGAGGTGATAGGGCGTAAGGCGGTCAATCAGGACGAAGGCCAGGCAGAAGATGCCGATGCCTAAAGCCGCGTAGACGATCGCGTTCAAGATGTAGCCAGGGTGAAATTCGCTCATTCAATTGCCTCCTCTATTTGCCGCCTGCGTAGCGGCCTACTCCGCCGTAGCCGTAACCATAATGGGAACGATAGGCGCCTGGATTGTCGCGCACCGTTTTGGGAACGTTGCGGAGTTCATTAATCTTGGTGAAACTGTAGCCGCGGTACTCGGCAAAGCCGGTAAACATTAGTACCGCCAGGCCGTAAATCAAGAAGATTGGGTGGTTCATTTAGTGGCTCCTGGATTGTATGGGCGGGTTGCGCCAGGGGACAATCCTGCGATAGCTGAGGACGAAGGATTGCGAACAATGGTCCGGAATGTCCCCGTCCGCTTGTGGGTTGCGCCGCTGTGTGGCCATGTTCAGTCGTCACCTCCCGAGGAGGCAGTCGTGGCGGAGAAGTCGCTCTCGCGCCAGCGGTTGGTTTCGTAGTGGCCGGCGCGGATGGACACAAGAACCGGCGGGATCAAGAGCGCCAGCGCGGCTAGGACGAAGAAAGTGTAGTTGGGGACGTCGCGGCGGATGGTCAAGTCGTAGTGGACCGTCGCACTTGATTTGGCGTCGCCCTCGGGTTCGACGCGCAGATAGTATTTGCCGGCGGCTACGGATGGAATCAGGACGTGGTCGTGCTTACTGCCTTCGGTTTCGCCGCCTTCATTGTAGTAACTGATCTCGCGGCCGAAGTCGAACGCTTGTTCGGTCTGCGTATTGATCAATGCAAGGTTAAAGTAAATCCAGTTATTCTGCAGGTCGGTATCGATGGCCACCTGCAGATGGGAAGTGCGGCTTTTGACGTCGAACTCGGGAGTGACGAAAGAGGGTTCGGCGGTGGTCCCCGGCTGAAACGTGTAGCTGTTGCTGTAGAGCTGACGTCCGGAACCGATCATGAAATAAAACATAATGGCCGCCAGCACTACCATCAGCCACAACCACTGGGTCCAGACGGAGCGGATGTTTCCGCCAAAGGGCGAAGGTTGGCTGGGATAGACGCCTTGCGCGCGCGGCGGACTTCCGGGAAGGCGGAAGGCTTGCCAAATCTCTTGGCCGGTGGTGTATACGCCTTGGGACCAGGTGACTTCGCCGGGTGTGGCTTCGCTCGAGAGCATGTAGGGCGGTGAGATGAAATCGTCATCGACCGCGGTATCGCCCACTTGGACGCGCCAGGGGAATTCGCCGATTACGTAAGTGGTTTGGGCTTCGGCGCTGGAGAAGCGGGCGTACTTCTTGCCGTCATAGTAGACGCCGGATCTTTTGCCGACTGCGGCCGGTGTTGGAAGACCAGGTAACGTGCGGATGAAATTCCAGTGGCCGTTGTATTCGGCCAGGTAGCGGAAACCGTGATAGGGATTGAAGAGCAGGTACTCGTACCAGCTATAGGCGTCTGAACCGCCGCCGACGGTTCGCTCCTGGAAGCCGATGGCTTCGTATTCGATTCCGTTGAATTTGCCGCGTGTGCTTAGCGGGATTTTGGGTTCAATTCGCTGGGTTTCTTGGAATTTTTGGAGGATTTGGAATTCGGGAGTGGTGGCGTCTAGGACAGAGAGGCATTGCGGGCAGACTACGGTTAGGGAGTGTCCGAAGCCGCGGAGTTCGACGGGACCGCCGCAGTTGGGGCAGTAGAGGGTTTTGGGCTTGACTACCGGGGTCATTGGGGGGCTCCGGAGGGGCGACCGGGGGGTCGCCCGCCGACCAGGGGGTCGGCCCCACAGGGGGTCGGCACTTGCGAGATCGTGTTAGCACAAGCGCCGGGGGACATGGCTACGATAGGGCGCGCGGCCGCAGCGCTGGGCCGATTGACAATCGGCCGCATGTTGACGACCTGCCCCACATAATTCATGACCGGCTTCATGACTGGCTTCATGGCCAGCCGTCGAATTGGTGCAGGGTTTTCACACTTAGCGGCGGCGCCACGGGCAGCCTGCACTCTTGAAAATGTGCTTGCACAAGCGCCGGGGGACACCGCTGCGATAGTTTTGGGCGAAGGAGTTCGGACTCGAGCCCGCAGTGTCCCCGTCCACATCGCGGCTGCGCGACCTTGCCAGTTTTCGACAGTCATGACCAGCCCTCGAATTGGCGCAGGTTTTTCAAGTTTAGGTCGGTGAAGTCGACGGCTCGGCCTAGAAAGACTAGGGGAGGGGTTTCGGTGTAGTCGATGGTTCCGAACTCGTTGGTGGTGGTGCGCAGGTCGGCGAAGAGGCAGTCGGACTTGTCCCAGTATTCGAAGGGGAGTTCTCCTTGCACGCCTTTGTAGTGGGCTTCGGTTACGCTCGTCACTTCGTAGGTTAGATCTTTGGACTTGCAATGCTGACCACGGGAGATTTGTCTGGGTAGCGGGTCGAAGGCGTTGGGAACCAGCCAGGAGATGGCGTAATCGAGTTGGGCATCGGATAGCCAGCCGCTGGTGCTGTCGTTGAAGACGATGTGCCACTCGTTCCAGCCGCCGTGGGCGTACTCGTAGAGAATTCTGCCGATTACTACGAAGCTTTTATTGGCGTATGCGCCCTCTGTGCCGATTTGGATGGGCGAACTGTCCGGGGGCAAGTCGGCTACTACGCCGACCTTCTTTAGGTCAACGTCTGTGCGGACCAGGATCGACTTGCAGAACTCGCAGGTGGTCTGGACGGCGCTGGACCAGCGGAAGGTTACGGGGGCGCCGCAACTGGGGCAGTTGGCGGAAGTGCTCATGAATAGGGCCGCTCAATCCGGCGGACTTGCACTTGCTTTGCTCCGAAGGATTGCTTCAGGAGTTGGTCGAGATCGGCGTCGGGCCTCGGCCGGCAGCAGAAAACGTTCAAGCAGAGCGAGCCGAACTCGGGGAAAGTGTGACAGGCCAGGTGCGATTCGGCCAGAAGAGACAGGCCGGTGATGCCACCCGTTTCGGGGAATTGATGCCAGGTGGTCTTGCCTAGCTCGTGAAGGTCCAGGAGTTCGACTAGCCTGTCGAATAATTGATCCAGACGCGACAGCTCTGTGAGAGCACACGGGTCGCAGCCGTGTGCTTCCACGAGCCACTCCAAACCGACGGTGTCCGTCATGTTATTGCTGGTCTCTATTGCTGCGGACTGCCGCACTCCGGGCAAAATTTCGCTGGGCGCGGAATGGGCTTGCCGCAGTTTACGCAGAACTTGGTCTCGACGCTGGGCGCAGCCGGTGGTGGCGGCGCGGCCGGAGCAGGTTGGGGTGCTTCCGGCGTGGCCGGGCGCATGGCGTTGACCATAGTCTGGCCCAGGGCCATACCTGCGCCTAAGCCGACTCCGATTCCGGCTGCTCCGCCACCGCCTTCATTGGCGGCAGCGATGGGGATGGCTTGCGCGGCTTGGAACTGCGTGTACTTGTTCAGGTCGCCGACCATGTTCATACCGATGCGCTGATCGAGCAGCTTCTGCAATTCGTCAGGCAGTGAAACGTTCTCGACCATGAAGCTATCGAGCGCGAGGCCCAAGTCGGCGAAGACCGGCTGGGTGTCGTGCTGCATGCGGGTTGAGAGTTCGGTCTGGTTGGCGGCGAGATCGAGGAACGGGAGTCCGCTGTTGGCGAAAAGGGCGGTCATGCGGCCGATAATGGTGTTGCGCAGTTGTCCATCGAGATCGGCAACGCGGTAAGTGTCGCGTGTGCCGCTTACTTTCTGATAGAACAGGCGCGGGTCAGAGACCCGGTAACTATAAATACCGAAGGCGCGCATGCGCACCATGCCGAAGTCCTTGTCGCGCACGGTGATGGGTGTGGGCGTGCCCCAGCGCTGATTGGTTTGCAGGCGCGTGGCGAAATAATAAACGTCGGACTTGAACGGAGATTTGAAGGCCTTGTCCCAGTTCATGAGGTAGGTGAGGATGGGCAGCGTCTGCGTGTTGAGCGTGTAGAGGCCCGGGCCGAAGACGTCGGCGATGCGGCCCTCATTGACGAAAATAGCCATCTGCGAATCGCGGACGGTTAGTTTGCCGCCATTTTGGATCTCCATGTCTTCCATGGGATAGCGGTAGGCGAGAATGCCATCTTCCGGCTCCGTCCACTGGATGACATCGATGAACTGCTTGGAAAAGAAACTCATAAAGTGTTGTCCGGCTCCACTGAGTATACGTTAGCAGGGTGGGGGAAAGTTCCTTGGGGGCGCGGTGAGGCGGAGGAGGATGCGTTGACGGCGCGACGGGCGGCTGGGTTGGCTCTCTTGCTCGCTGGTAGTGTCCGAATTTGGGATTAGGTTCGTTTGAGCATTTTGCATTTGCGAGTTGCAACGCAGGTTTTGGAGCTGGTTTAGGGCTCGATGGAAGGCGCGCTGGTGGCGGACCTGGTTGCGCTGAATCTGCGGCAGGGCCGAGCTGTTATCGTACATATCTTTGTGAGCGATAGCGGTGCGGGTGTGCTCTTTGAGGAGGGCATGTTTGGCCTCGACTTCTTCCTTTTGCTCATCCATTTTGTAGTTAACGCTGCTCGATTCGAGGCCCCAGGCTCGGTAGGAGAGCCACTTGGAAATGACCATTTCTTCGACCAGATCGCGCTCAAAAGCCGCGCTGGCGAGATTGTAAGGAGATATGCAACAACACCGCGGGCAAGAGGCTCAGCACCGAAAAACTCGCAGCGACGATGATCTCAGCGGCTATCCCACCTTCGGGACCGGTCGCCATCCCGACCAGTGAACCGAGATTCCAGAGCATGGCCAGCGCCGCGGCCGCCGCGGGCAAAATGCTGCGCTGCTCACTAGACGGGCTGCACTGGGGTGCTGCTTGATCAAAGATCCTGTGGCTCTATGCGCTGGCGTCGTTCAAGCTGCGGATTTCCGCGTCGTCGAGTTGCAAGCGCGTCGCGGCCAGCAGCTCCTTCAACTGATCGATGGTAGTGGCGCTGGCGATCGGCGCCGTGATGCTGGGGCGCGCCATCATCCAGGCGATGGCCACTTGCCCGGGCTGGGCGCAACGATTCTTCGCCACCTGATCGAGCGCGGCGAGAATGCGCAATCCGCGTTCGTTGAGATACTTCTTCACGCGGCCGCCGCGCGGGTACTTCGCCAGATCGGCTTCCGAGCGATATTTCCCCGTGAGAAAACCGCTGGCGAGCGCAAAATACGGGATCACCGCGAGGTTGTGTTTGACGCAAACGCCTTCGAGCGCGGCTTCAAAATCGGCGCGGTCGTAGAGATTATAGAGCGGCTGCAGGCATTGGTAGCTAGGAAGATTGCTGGGAAGATTCGATGAAAGTGCTTGCTCCAGACGCTCCGCGCTGTAATTTGAAGCCCCAATCGCGCGCACTTTGCCTTGCTTCATCAACTGCTGATAGGCTTCCAGCGTCTCCTCGATCGGCGTACTCGCGTCGTCCACGTGCGATTGATAGAGATCGATGCGGTCGGTCTGCAGACGCTTTAGCGAGGCTTCCACCGCCTGAAGAATGTAGGCTTTCGACAAGCCTTTGCGGCCCGCTCCCATGTCGTAGCCGACCTTGGTGGCCAGCACGACGCGGTCTCGTTTTCCGCCCTGTGCGAACCATTTCCCGAGAATAGTCTCCGATTCCCCGCCCTGATTTCCCGGGACCCAGCGCGAATAAACGTCGGCGGTGTCGATGAAGTTGAAGCCGCCGTCGACAAAGGCATCGAGGATGCGAAAAGACGCGGTTTCGTCAATCGTCCAGCCAAAGATGTTGCCGCCGAAGCAGAGGGGCGAGACCGCGATTCCGGAGTTTCCAATTTGTCTGGTCATACTTTTAGTATGGGCCTCGATCCGCTGGTTCGTTTCTCTTCCCGCGTCCAGGACTACGTTCGCTACCGGCCGTCTTATCCGCAGGAGATTGTCCCTCTGCTGGTGCGCGAGTGCGGTTTGACTCAGACATCACGGATTGCCGACGTGGGGTCCGGAACCGGTCTGCTGGCGCAACTGTTCCTGAAGTTCGGCTGCAAGGTTACCGGAGTGGAGCCGAACGCGGAGATGCGGCGCGCTGGGGAAGAATTTCTCGCCGGATATCCCGCTTTCTCGAGTGTCGCTGGCCAAGCGGAGCGGACCGGGTTGCCGGATGGTAGCGTCGATATGATCACGGCGGGACAGGCGTTTCATTGGTTTCAGCCGGAGGAGACCCGCCGGGAATTCCGGCGCATTCTTAGACCTGATGGCTGGGTAGTGCTGATCTGGAATGAGCGCCGCGTTACCAGCGACGGATTCTTGGCTGGCTATGAGGATCTTGTGCGCGAGTACGCGCCTGAATACTTGGTGGTTGACCATCGCCGGATCGGCGCGGAAGCGATTACCGCATTCTATGAGCATGAGCGCTGGCGCTCAGCCGAGTTTGAATATGTGCAGGAGTTCGATCTGGCCGGCGCGCGCGGGAGGCTGGCCTCGTCTTCTTATGCTCCGCAACCGGGCGCGGCGCAGTATGAAGCGATGATGAACCGGCTGGATGAGTTATTCAAGCGCTGGGAG
>DATFZA010000202.1:0-12078 GCA_035314765.1 Bryobacteraceae bacterium | reverse complement strand
CACGAATTCGGGAAACAAGCCCTGCGTGGTTAACCAATAGGCATTGATCACGATGTAGGTCCCGGCGACCAGCAGGAACCACATCAAAATGTCGGCGACAATCATGAGGACCTCGCTCGTTCTCTATACGAGGGCCGGGTTCGCGAAGTTCCGCTGCGGTTTCTAGGCGGGTGGCGCGGCAAGGTGGGGTGCGGATCTCCCGATGGCTTATGCTTGCTGAGTACACCGTTTCGCAACTACGGTCTCGTATTGCCGCTCACGGTATTTTGCCTAGCCCCGAACGTAAGCGAGGGGACCTGCAATACGTCGGCTTACTGATGAAACCGTGTGCTTAGTTCGCGGCTTCGGCCATGTTAGGCGGCATCGCCGAGCAGCCCGGCTCCAGCCCGGGACGCAGCACAGCAAAGGTAGTTGGAGGCGCGGGGCGGAATCGAACCGCCGAATAAAGGTTTTGCAGACCTCTGCCTTACCGCTTGGCTACCGCGCCGCTATTACCAATCTTCATTTTAACCGTAACCCGAGCGCCGCAGCCAAGTCAATTCCATCCGGTCTAGCCGAAGGTGCAGTAAAGCCTATCGCCGTACTGGCCGCCGTACTGGTGACTGGTACCGGCAGCAACTGCCCGCCTCCGCCCGCTCCGTCCCAAAACCGCGCACCCTCCACCCCCCAATCCCTTGACAATCCAAAGCGTTTCGCGGCGACCAACGTGCCTGAAGACCGCCATGTTGCGCCACAACCTGACTTGCGCCTTCCGCCGGCTCCGTTCCAGCCCAGGCTTCACCGCCGCCGCAATCGTGACGCTGGCCCTCGGCATCGGCGCCAACACCACTATTTTCTCGCTGGTCAACGCCGTCGTCTTCCGGCCGTTCGGGGTCGATCACCAGAGCCAACTCGTGTCCTTCAACATGCGCACCTCCAAGGCGCAATTCCCCACGATTTCCTATCCCGATTACAAGGATTATCGCGACCGCAACACCGTCCTCAGCGGCCTCGCCACGTACCGGTTCATCGCCGTGAACATCAGCCGCGGCGAGGCTCAGAATATCCGTCTCTGGGGCTATGAGGTCAGCGGAAATTACTTCGACATGCTGGGCGTCCAACCCATCCTGGGCCGCGTGCTGCATCCCGCTGACGACGTGAACCGCGGCGGCCATCCCATAGCGGTCATCAGCTACAACTGCTGGCAGACTCGCTTCGGCGGCGACCCCGACATCGCCGGCAGGAAAGTGAAGATCGGTGGCCTCGAATACACCATCGCCGGCGTGACACCGCGGGCATTTATCGGAACCGAACTTGTGTACACTCCCGAAATCTTCGTTCCCATGGCCATGGCCGAGCAGCTTGAGCAATACAAATGGTTGGACAACCGAGGCGACGGCAATGCCCTGGTGATCGGCCGCTTGAAACCAGGCGTTTCTTTAAAAAGCGCGGAGGCGGCCATCAACTCCATCGCCACCGAGCTGGCCCGTGAATATCCGAAAGACAACGCAGGCGTTTCCATCGTGCTCTCGCCGCCCGGCATGGCCGGCAATTTTCTGCGCGGAGCCATCACCGGATTCTCGGCCGTATTGATGGTCGTCGCCGGCCTGGTCCTGCTCATTGCCTGCGTCAATCTCGCCAGCCTGTTGCTCGCGCGCGCGGCCGACCGGCGCAAGGAAACCGCCATCCGTCTGGCTTTGGGCGCAAGCCGCGGCCAACTTCTCCGCCAACTGCTCACCGAGAGCCTGATCCTCTCCCTCGCGGGCGGCACGGCGGGAGTCCTGCTCGCTCACTGGCTCAACGATCTGGTCAACGTGTGGCGTCCGCCGGTTGACATCCCGGTGATTCCTCACGTGGTGATGGACACGCGCGTTCTGCTGTTTACCGCCGTGGTTGCGCTCCTCACCGCAATCCTGTTCGGTTTGGCGCCTGCCCTGCAAGCCACGCGCTCGAGCCTGGCTGGGGCTATTAAGAACGACGCGCCTTCGGAAAAACTTCGCCGTCTGAACCTGCGCGATATTCTGGTCGCCACCCAGGTCGCGCTGTCCATTGTCTTGCTGGTCGGCAGCATTTTGGTCGTGCGCAGCTTGCAGCACGCGCTCAGCCTGAATCTTGGATTCGAGCCGCAACACGCCGCCGTTTTGTCCTACGATTTCGCCGCCCAAGGCTACGATGAAGCGCGCGGCCGCCAGTTTCAGCGCCGCCTTTTCGATAAGGTCCGCTCCCTGCCGGGAATTCAGGCTGCCGGAGCCATAGACGGCCTGCCGCTGACTCTGAATATCTCCAACAGCGGCGTTTATGTGGAAGGCCAGCCGGAGCCGCGCGCGGGCGACGTCCCTCTGGCCAACATGTACTTCATCACGCCCGGCTATATCGAAGCGGCGGGAACACGTCTGGTCACCGGCCGCGGCCTGGACCAGCGCGATAGCCAGGACGCGCCGCTAGCGGCTCTGGTAAATGAGGCATTTGTCCGCCAACTTATGCCTGGCGAAGATCCCATCGGTAAGCGATTCCGGCACAATACAACCGGGAAATGGATCCAAATCGCCGGCGTGGTGGAGGACGGGAAATACCGCTCTCTCGGTGAAACACCGTCACCCACTATTTTTGAATCGATGGACCAGAGTTGGACGCCCGGGCAAACGCTAGTGGTGCGCTCGCCTCTGGCGGTGGCCGAGACCGTCCGTCTCATGCGCCGCGCCGTCACGGAATTGGACTCGTCGCTCACCGTTTTTGACGACGAAAGCCTGACCAACGCGCTTGCACTCGCGTTGTTCCCCGCCAGGCTGGTAGCCGTGGTGCTCGCCTCGTTCGGATTGCTCGCCGTGGTGCTCGCCGCAACCGGTGTCTATGGAATCATGGCCTACGCCGTGTCCAGAAGAACCCGGGAGATCGGCATCCGCATGGCTCTGGGCGCCGCGCCATCGCAGGTAGCGCGTGTAGTCCTGAAGCGGACGGCGATGCTATTAGCAGTTGGGATAACGCTTGGTTTCGCGCTGGCCTTCGCGGGAGGAAAATTCTTCGGCCAGATCCTCTACGGAATTAGCGCGTACGATCCGTTTACCTACCTCTGCGCCATCGCGCTGGTGGCTGCGGTGGCCTTCATCGCGTGCTGGGCGCCCGCGCGCCGCGCCATCAAAGTAGACCCGCTGTCGGCTCTTCGCGCGGAGTGAGCCTGTTCGCCAAAGGCGGCTGAGCCGAGAAAAGCGCACCGCAATCGGCGGAGCCGGGCGCGTTCACGGTCCGTGGCCCTGACGGAAGAAGGCGTTTTGAAGTCATCCTAATTTCTTGAGATCCCCTAGAGCTACGCATCGAGTTTTGTGGTGTAGGAAGACCTGGCCGCTTAACTTCTATCGTTGGCCGTGGCCTTCGACAGTTACCGTCGCACAGACGCGGGGCCTATCCGGATTGCCTCATCAATTGCTCCAGCGCGGCGCGCTTGTGTATTCGAATGGATTTGTAGCCCAGCGAAATGATGCACTGGTGCTCAAGATCTTTCAGGTGAGCGCTCAACGCCTGGCGGGATACGCCAACTATCGATGCGAGCTGCTCCTGCGAAAGTTGCACGACATCGGCTGGCTTGCCGGATTCGCCTTGTGCAATTGAAAAGAAAAGCAGACGCTGTGCAAGACGCAACGCCACGGGTAACTCGCCCAGACTCACGATGTGATCCAGTGCGAGCCGGTACTGAAGGCACAGCAGGTCGACGAAGGCCTTGTAGTGCGACGGGTTTTCGTGTGTAAGCTGCCGAAAGGCGCTCATGCTGAAATGCAACAAGTCGCAGCGTCCAATCGCCCAGGCGTCCAAAAAACGAGGACGGCCGTCCAGAACGGATGTTTCGCCAATCCACGATCCGGCGCGAACAACAAGCAGAAGCCCGCGTCGGCCGCCAGAAGCGGTGTGCGAGATGTGCACTTCTCCCGCAAGCACGCCAAAGAGACCGTTTGGCTCGTCGCCCGCCGCAAAGAGCATAGCGTTCCTAACTCGTTGCAAATGGCTCAGACGCACAATGTCACGCGCCAAAGCCGGCGGTAACCCGCCAAACCATGGATTCTGCCCAAGTATGGCTGCGACGGTCTTTTCGTCCATTTAGTTGACGCTAAAATTATTGGATCAAATTGTCAAGCTCTTGACAGTCTAGCGCCAGGATTAGGCCTACGCTGGAGCTAGTGAATATGAATTACGGGAGGTTACATTATGAATACTTTGCCCAACCCCTTCATCGCCTTAGTAACCGGCGCCGCGCGCGGGATTGGCGAGGCAACGGCCCGCCGCTTGGCGCGCGAACCCGGTTGCCGGCTCGTGCTGGTGGATCGTGAGGAGGCTTCACTGCTGAAGCTTGCCGGCGAGCTGTTGGTACCGGCTACCTGCATGGTGGCGGATTTAACGGACGCGGACGCGCCGAGGCGCATTCGCGACCAGGTAATTGCCGAGCACGGACGGTTGCATCTGCTCGTCAACAATGCGGGCGTTCGCTGGACGGCACGCTTCGCCGACGGCGGCTGGGAGAACATGCGTCGCACCATGGCGATCAACTTCGACGCCGCCGTCCGGCTGACCGAGGCATTACTGCCGATACTGAGGGAATCGGCGCCAAGCGCCGTCGTCAACGTGTCGAGTCTTGCCGGCCGCGTTGCGCGTGCGGGGACTGGCGCCTATGGGGCGAGCAAGGCAGCGCTGATCGGCTGGTCGGATGCCCTGTCTCTGGAGGAGGAAGCGAACGGTGTGCATGTCGGCGTGGTGCTGCCAGGGTACGTCGTCACACCGGGGTTTCCGCAACGCGAATTGCTGGCGCGGCGCCTGACCCGCTGGACCGTGGGGAGACCAGACCAGGTTGCCCAAGCCATCTTCGAGGTGGCGGCGCAACGCAAGTCTGAACGTTACGTCCCCAGTGGATACGGCCTGGTTGCGGCGGCCCGAGTGCTGTTTCCCGGTCTTCTCAGGCGCCTGCTGAGTTCGCAGGGCGCTATCCCGACGCCCGGATCGGCGAATGACGATCCCCATGGTTCGGGCGCTATCGAATGGAAAGCGGGTACGAACTCATGAAACGCCAGGCGTTCGTTACCGGTGCCACCGGTTTCCTCGGCAGGAATCTTGTCGAGGAACTCGCGCGTCGAGACTGGGAAATAACGGCGCTGTGCCTTCCCACGGACAAGACTGAGTCGTTGAAACGGCTCGCCATCAACGTGGTCACGGGCAATATCACCGGCCGCGAGTCGTTGGTCGCAGCGATGCCTACCGCCCCAGATGCCGTATTTCACCTAGCGGCGAACACGAGTTCGTGGTCCGCGCACGACGCGCAGCAGTATCGGGACAACGTCGTCGGCATCGGGAACATGCTCGATGTCGCCCTTCTAAAGGGAGCGAAGCGCTTCGTGTTTACGTCGTCGATCAGCTCGTACGGCTACCAACCGGGCTGCCGGCTCGACGAGAGCACGCCATCGAATGCGATGACATGCGGCCATTACAACTACGGCAAGACCAAGTATCTGGCGGAGCAGCTCGTCAAGACAGCGGTTCAGCGCGGCCTTTCCGCCGTGATCCTGAACCCGGTCAACATCCTCGGCCCCTACGACGTCAACAATTGGACCAAGCAGCTGATTCGACCTGTCTTCGAGGGAAAGATGCGCATCGTCCCGCCGGGAAAGGCGATGTGGTGCTACGTGCAAGACGCCGTCGATGCGCACCTCGCGGCCGTCGACCATGGTGCGGTCGGCGAGAACTACCTGCTGGGCGGCGACGAGGCTTCGTTTCAAGAGGTGATCAACGAGATCGAGCGCCAGATGGGTAAGCCACTGTCAACTCGTGTCACGCCCCAGGCGGTGCTCTGGCTCGCCATGATGGCATCCGAATTGAAGTCGAAGCTCGACGGCAAGGAACCCACTCTCACGGTCGAGCGGTACAAGCGTGCCGTCGCCCATATTTCGTGCAACTTCGACAAGGCCGCTC
Source organism: Bryobacteraceae bacterium (assembly GCA_035314765.1). GTDB lineage: Bacteria > Acidobacteriota > Terriglobia > Bryobacterales > Bryobacteraceae > DATFZA01. Next base: position 6,150 of record DATFZA010000202.1, on the reverse strand, counting down.
GCGATCTCGGCTTCAAGGTGACACCGCTGCCAGTCACGCTCCAAGCTACCATCCGGTGGCTCACCAGCGAGCACTTGCTGGTGGAGAAGAGACCTGCGGGCGAGGGGCCGCGGAGAGGATCGGGAGGAGTGCGGGCAAACGAGCCCGTACGAGGCGCGCACGCCCTTACGGATGCCAAGCTCGGCGTCGAATACGTCGAAGTCAATGACGAGCCCAATCACGTCGAACGGTTCAAGAACGACTGGGTGCGCGTTTACATGGCGACAATCGCGTCGGGGACGAAGACACTCTACCATCGACATAGCGAAAACACGCTCTATATCGCCATTGAAGGAGGCATCCACCACAACGATTTACCGGGAACGCAAAAGCAGCGATCCATCGGGCTGCCGAGATCGCTGAGGCTTACCACCAAGGTGGTGTGGCTGTTGCGACGATTATTGTTCGGCACGGTGGATCTGCCGACCTCGACCGTGGTCATGCAGTACCACCGGGGCTTCCCCATCATCCATCGAGTGTGCGCGTCCGCAAAGAACAACCGGCCTATGAGGTTGCTGGGCATCGAGGTGTTCCGCCACGCCACGGTTCCCAGCGACGCCTCGTTCGATGCATCCGGATTCGCGCTGGAATACACCGATGCCGAACTGACGGCTTACCGTGTTCGCCTGGACGCAGGAAGCTCGACTGGACGTCGCCGCATCCCGTGGCCAAGCCTGCTGGTGATGACCACGGGCAGCGGTCGCTTGAGCACGGGGAACGATCCCGCCTCTGGCATCGAACTGGTCGCGGGCGGCGTTCAATGGCTTGGCGAGGGCGCGAACATAGACTTGGCCAACATCGGCAACGACGGGCTCGACGCGCTGCTCGTGACCATCCCAGGCCACGTCATCGCTGAGCGCCTTCCGGCATCTGGATCGGAGAATGACGATCCCCATGATGCGGTTGTTGCCAACGGGAGTGCTGTTGCGTCGACGGGTGGCCGGTCATGACAAGCCGCGCCGCTGGCCTCGAGTTGAAGTGGTATTCGCAGCCAGTGCGCTGTTGCAGCTTTGTCCCGGAGGGTGACGCCAGCCCTCGCCGCGTGAATGTTCGCTGGCAGGATAGCAAGGAGGAACACGATCGGGGCAATGCCCGTAGCGTGGCTTAGGACGGGGGCGACTTCTCGGTATCCGAAATTGTTCTTAACTTAACCATGGCCCGAGCCTGGTAACTTTACTCTGATGGCGTTTGCAACGCCGAGAACATTTTCGGCCAGGAGTATGGCGCAAGAAGGCTGCGCGAAACTGGGCGCACTAGCGCTTTTACTCACGACATAATAGGGTGTGGATACCATACCATCGAGCCGCCGCCGGAACACAGCGGGTTTCTTCCGGGTTCTGGCTTTTTCTACAACACTGAGCATCATTGCGCAAACGCCGCAGCGATCTGCCAGCGTACATCCCGACTTTGACGGCGCTTGGAGTTCCGCTACCGCCATTCCACTCGAGCGCCCCGCGCGCCTGAAGGACCAACCGTTCTACACCCGGGAACAAGCCGCCCAATTGCAAACAAAGTCACGCGGCGGGGATGACGATCCGCTCAGCCGGTTGGAGACCGGTTCGCCGATGCTGCCCAGCCTCCGGACCTCCATCATTACCGATCCTCCCAATGGCTTGCTTCCCAGCCTCACTCCCGCAGCGGCCGCCGCCAGGCGGGATCGCGTGGAACGCCTTCACAATCCGGCTACGGCGACAGATATGGGGCTCCAGGATCAATGCCTGCTCTTCCCAACCTCCGTTCCGCCCATGATTCCCTACCGCTATAACAGCAACTATCAAATCGTCCAGACAGGGGATGCGGTTGTGGTGCAGGCGGAAATGATCCACGAAGCGAGAATCATCCGGCTCGATCGCAGCTCGCACCTGTCATCCAATATCCGGCAATGGCTGGGCGATTCCGTGGGCCACTGGGAAGGCGCCACGCTCGTGGTGGAGACTACCAACTTCAACGATGCCGACGGCTTCTACGGGGACGCCGGGGGAATGTACGGCTGGGACCGCAACATGCACGTTGTGGAACGCTTCAGTCTGCTCGACGCCAACACCATTCTCTACCGCTTTGAAGTGGAGGATCCTACCGCCTACACGCAGCCCTGGAAGGGCGAACTAACCATGACCCGCGTGCTAAACCCGCCCTTTGAGTACGCCTGCCACGAGGGCAACCAGGATTTACCCAATATCCTGAAACTCTCCGCGTCGCAGCCCTAGACTCTTTGCTTCTTGTTCACTTAACGCGAGCTGGTCACGGTGGGTGTCACATGGATCAGTGCGCCCGGATTGGCGTCCTCCAGCATCCATAGCGAGCCATCGGGGCCTTGTTCCACATCGCGGATGCGGTGACCCACATTCCAGCGCTCGGCGGTCTTGGCGCCGCCATGGCCGTCAAACACGATGCGGGTGAGCGACTGGCTCGCCAGGCCGCTGACGAAGCCGCTACCGTTCCATTGCGGGAAGGTCTGGGTGCTGCTGTAGAACATCAGATTGCCCGGCGCGATCACCGGCACCCAATAGAGCACCGGCTTCGCCAGGTCCAGCCGCGTGTCGGGATTGGGAACGGGCACGCCGTCATAGTTCTTGCCATAGGAGACCAGCGGCCAACCATAATTTTTGCCCTTCTCGATCAGGTTCAACTCGTCGCCGCCCAGCGGGCCATGCTCGACCTCCCACAATTCTCCGGTGGGCGAAAACGCCAGGCCATAGGGCGTGCGGACGCCGCTGGCCCAGGTTTCAGCCGGTGTCAGGTTGGGGCCAGGAAAGGTATAGGTGCTTACCACCTTCGCGGTCTTGGCGGCCTCAGTGTCCCTGGGCGGATCGATCAGGGGAATTGTAGCGGCGCCGGTCTTGCCGAAGTTGGGATTGCCAGGGGCTGGTTTGCCGTCCAGCGTAAGGCGCAGGATCTTGCCGACAGGCTGGTCTGGATCCTGGGCGGGGGTCATGCGCTGGCGGTCGCCAACCGCGAGGAACAGATAATGGCCATCGGGCGAGAAAGCGATCTGCGCGCCTGCCTGGCCGCCCTTGCCCCGGGGCATCTGGCGCCATAGCACCTCGAAGTTTCCCAGTCTCGCCGAGTCGGCTGTGGCGTTCAGCTTGGCGCGGGCTAGCGCCAGGCCGCCGCCATAGTCACCCGGCTCGACATAGGTGAGATAGATGCTCTGGTCGGTGGCGTAACGGGGTGAGACGAAGACGCCAAGCATCCCGTTCTGGCCCTGCCAATAGACTGGGGGCGTATTGCCCACCGGGATCTTCTGTCCCTGCTGGGACACCAGCCAAACGGGCCCGACTTTTTCGGTGATCAGCATGCGGCCATCGGGCAAGAAGGCCAGCCGCCAGGGCAGTTCAAAGGTGGCCACCGTGGTCATAATGAAGGGCAGGCTGGCTTCGGGCTTCTGTTGGCCCACATTGACCTGAGCCCAGGTCGACACCGGCCCCAGGGTTAGAAGCAACGCTGCGTTCGTCAATTTCATCGTCATTACTCCTTATTTACTCTAGCTTCTCAAGCGCCCGGACGTTAAACGATCCTGCTCTCTCAAACTTCTATTGTGACGGAGGCGGCGCATGATAGCGGCCGAACCAACTCGCCTTGCCAATAACATGGCCATCCATGGCCTTCAACAACTCCTCACGCGTCGCGTTCGCTGTTAGATCTAGCTTGGTGTCTAGCGCGAGATCGGCCGGCAGGGGTATGAACTCGATACTGCGGACGAGTCACGCCCACGCGGCGACCGATACTGACGATGTTCTCACCGGCGTGATACCCCAGGAGGATCGCAGCCCGTTGCGTTTCCCGATGCGGCGCGGTGCGCGACCGAGTAAACCGCTCCAATTCCGCCTTCTCCTCGTCCGTCAAAATCAGCCTCGAACGCCTCGATTTGCCTGTGAATGAACCCCACTTGAGGGCTCTTCCCGCCCGCGGCGTCGGCTGACCTTAGCGCCATACCACCCGCGGCCCGTAAACCATGTGAGAATACCATCATGGTCCGTATTCTGGCTGCGGTGCTTCTCTGCGCCGCGACGGCGTCCGCGCAGACGACGGTGATCCGGCTGGGAACTTTGGTTCCAAAGGGTTCCCGCTGGCACGAGATTCTCCTCACCATGGGCGAGGAGTGGAAGAAAGCCTCCAACGGCAAAATCGAACTGAAAATCTATCCGGGTGGCGAACAGGGCGATGAGCCGGAGATGGTGGACAAGGTTCGCATCAAGAAGCTGCAGGCAGTCGCGCTTTCCGGCGCCGGGCTTACCGGAATCGATGCGGGCGTCGGCGCTCTGCAGATTCCGATGATGATCGATTCCTACGAGGAGTTGGACTTCGTCCGCGACAAACTCGCGCCGCGCCTGGAGAAGGACCTCGCCGCGCGGGGCTTCATTGTTCTGAACTGGGGCGATGCCGGGTGGGTGCACTTTTTCACCAAGCAGCCGGCCACTAGTCCGGACGACATCCGCAAGATGAAGCTGTGCGTGCTTCAGGGCGACAACAGCACCATGCGCCTTTACCAGCTCAACGGCTTTCACCCTGTCGCGCTGGCCGCAACCGACATTCTCCCCGGCCTCGAAACCGGGCTGATCGATGCCATTCAATCGCCGCCTCTGATTGCGCTGGGCAATCAATGGTTCGGTGGCGCCAAGAACATGCTGGACGTAAAGTTCACCACGCTGGTCGGCGCCACTTTAATTCAGAAAGATGTCTGGGACAAGATTCCGCACGATGTTCAGAAGAAAATGCTGGACGCGGCGCACGTGGCGGGCGTCGGCTTACGCGAAGAGATTCGCAAGTCTGAAGCCCAGTCGGTCCCCCTGATGCAGCAGTTTGGTTTGAACGTGGTTCACGCCGACGACAAGGCGCTCGCCCAATGGCGCGTGCTGTGTGAAAGCGTGTACTCGAAGCTCCGAGGCCAATATATTCCCGCCGACCTGTTCGACGAAGTGAAGCGCCTGCGTGATGAATATCGCAAGACGCATCCAGTTGCGCGGGCGGCCGCGAAATCGTGACTGCCGTTCCCGCCGAAATCGTCCCGAAGGACGAACCGCGCACGCCGCTCACTTATTTTGAAGACTTTTTTTCGGTGGCCGCGCTGGCGTTCATGGTGGTGCTGCCGGTCACCGAGATCGTCGCCCGGCAGTTTCAGGTTCCGGGTATTCCGGGCTCGGCGCTGATTGTCCAGCAATTGACGCTGTGGATCGGCATGCTCGGCGGCATGCTGGCTTCGCGTTCGGATCGCCTGCTGGGGCTGTCCTCGAGCACGTTCCTGCCTGACACCTGGCGCGCTCCCGCCAAAATACTCAGCAGCGCCGCTCTGGCAGCGGTAGCAGTCTCACTCGCCTACGCGAGTTGGGTTTTTCTCCAATCGGAGCGGCAGGCCGGCAGCATGCTGCTGCCCGGCTTGTCCAAGGCGGAAGCGCTTTCCATCATGCCGGTGGGATTCGTGGTCATCGCCCTGCGCGCTCTCTGGCACGCCAGCCCCAGTTGGAAGGGACGCCTGCTGGCGCTGCCGGGCGCAGTAGTTCCGCTTCTTTACGCCTATCTCATTCCACCGGCTACTCCGCATGTGCTGATGATTTCGCTGATCGCGCTGTTCTGCATCACGATTTTCGGCCTGCCGATCTTCGCCGTTTTCGGCGGCTTGTCGCTGCTGCTGTTCTGGGACAGCGGGACGCCTACCGCCTCCGTGCCCGTGGAGATGTACCGTCTGGTTGCGTCGCCTTTGCTGCCATCCATCCCGCTCTTCACGCTGGCCGGGTATTTCATGGTCGCGGGCGGTGCGACGAAACGCTTGCTGGGAGTGTTCACGGCACTTTTCAGTTGGATGCCCGGCGGTTTGGCCATCGCCACAGTCGCCATCTGTGCCGTGTTTACGTTTGCCGGTTCGGGCTTGACCATCCTGTCGCTGGGCGGCCTGCTGGTTCCGATGCTTGTGCGCACGCGCTATCCCGAGAATTTTTCCATCGGCCTGCTGACGTCTTCAGGCTCGCTGGGTCTGCTATTCCCCACCAGCGTGCCGGCGATTCTGTACTGCGTTTATTCGCAGACTCCCATCAATAAGCTGTTCATCGGCGCACTTCTGCCCGAGCTGTTGATGGTAAGCTGCGTGGCGGCCATCGGGATCCGCAAGGGGCT
>DATFZA010000201.1:0-10941 GCA_035314765.1 Bryobacteraceae bacterium | reverse complement strand
GCTCGAAGCCGGAGAACTGGCGCTCCGCTTCCTTGAATTCCGCCGTGTGCACGCAACGCCGGGCCCCTCGGTGCTCCACCGGAAAGCGCAGATGAAGCATCTCGTGAAACAGGACATACTCGACCGCAAGTTTGGGCACGTTAGGGCCGTCCAGCAGCTTGGTGAGCACGATGGTGTTGTGTGAGGGATCGTAATGGCCAAGCATGGTGCGGGAAGCGCGGCGGCTCCAGCCGAGCGAAGGACGCGACATCAGTCCATGGAAATACCGAAAGTTGAGATCTTCGAACATGGCTTCGAGGTCGTAGTGTTTCCCTTTTGGTTCCGAGACAAGTTTGTGCCCGCGCGATTGCCGGACCAATTGCAGGTTTCGCCGCATATCTTTACGATTGAGATAACGCCGGTAGCGCTCCGAATACATTTTGGGAATTGGCTTGCGGTAGAGCTTGCCCATCAGCAGGTAGGCCAGAGCTTCGAGAATGGGCGCCGGGGCGGACTGAAGCACATCGCCGATGCGCACGAGCAGCGTGCCCTCCGCGAGCCGAATGGAGCTGTTGGCGTTAGCGAACGCTTTGAACTCGACGATAATCCGCGGCGGCTCGGTTCTGGGCTTTAGTTCTTCGAAAACCCGCAGGAACAAGTCTCGCGGCGTTTCAAACAAGAGGGCGCTCTGAATCCCCACACCTCAAAATACAACGTTTCTTGATGCTGACGGCGATTTCGGGACTCCCGTGTCGTTCAGCGTCTCTCGTTCTGCTTTCCGGTTCTGCGTTTCCGGTTCTGCGTTTCCGGTTCTGCGTTTCCCGACCCGTGTAGCCCCGAGCGTAAGCGAGGGGACGAGCGCTTTCCCTTACTTAAGCGAGGACCCCGATCCCCTCACTTACGTTCGGGGTTACGCGCCGGAGAGCGGAACCAGGCAACTTCATCCAGAACGGAGAGAAATTCTGGCTTGCTGTATTCTTGGACTTGGTAGAGCCACGTCTAACCCCGAACGTTAATGAGAGGACCTGGCCGCCGGTCCCCTCACTTATGTTCGGGGTTGCGCGGCTGAGAGCGGAACCAGGCAACTTCATCGCGAACGGTGTCTTCAAAGGGGCGAAAGGCGACATTGAGTTCCCGTATGCTTTTCTCCGAAAGCACAGACCGGCGCGAATGCATGGTCTTGACTGCTTCCACCGTGATCAGCGAGCTGTTGCCGGTGATGCGCGACCAGGTCTGGGAAACAGCCGCCACCGCGACCATCACCGGGTAAGGGATGCGGCGCCGCGGAGCCGGGACACCGGTGACTTTTTCCAGGATCGCGAAGATTCCCGCGAAGTCGAAAAAATGGCCGCCTACGATGTAGCGTTCGCCGGAATGCCCCCGTTCGACGGCCGCGACACACGCCTGCGCAACGTCTCGCGCATCGACCGTTGACGCGCCTCCGTCAATGATGCCGGGAAGTTTCCCCGCTAGAAAATCGAGCACCAATTGGCCGCTACCCGTCGGCGCCCAATCGCCCGGACCCCACATCCAACCGGGCAGCACCATCGCGACGGGCAGCGTGCGCTCCTTCAGGAACCGGCTAATGGCCAATTCAGCCGAGACTTTGCTGGAGAAATATAGATTCGCGGTGGAGTGCTCGTCCGGCAGCGTGTTTTCGTCGCCTGGGCTGCCATCGGGCTTCATGCCGATCACTCCGGCTGAGCTGACATGGATCGCCTTGCGCAGCGCATTCTTCTCAGCGGCCAGCAAGAGGTCTACCGTCCCTTGGACGTTGATCTTTTCGAGGATGGATTGATGGTCCCCTGGCTGGTAGTACTCGCGAAAATACGCCGCGGTATGGAAGAGGACGTCACACCCTTTCAAGGCCGGAGCGAAGCCACCGACGTCGCTCATGTCGCCAGTCACGAATTCGATCTCACCGTTGGGAAAGACCCGGCGGGCCTTGTCCAGCGACCGAACGAGACCCTTGACCTCGTAGCCGGCGGACAGCAGAGCGGTTACGAGATTACTGCCCAATAAGCCGGTCGCTCCAGTTACAAAGGCTCGCATTGTTTTCTATGGTAGCCGGGTTTTCTAGGGGAACTTGATGGTGAGTGAGGCGGCAGCGATGGCCGCCGCCTGACTCGGGATTAGAAGAGATACAGCGGCGTTGCCGGCGCCTGAGCGTGAGCTTCCGACGGTGCGCCGACCGGCTGTTCCTGAAGTTCACCGGCAACAGGACGGCAGAAAATGCCGTTGTCGCCGAGATAGACTTCCAGTTCCGAGGGCCGGGGCAGCGACCCTTGAATCAGCGCTTCAGAAAGCGGATCCTCGATGTACTTCTGCAGCGCGCGGCGCAACGGGCGCGCGCCGTAGCTGCGGTCCACCAAGGTCTTGTCCAGAATGTATCTGGCGGCGTCATCGTTCACGTGGATCTTGATCTGCTTGGCCACCAGGTTGATATTGATCTGGTCAACCAGCAACTTGATGATCTTGAGCAGATCGTCGTCCAGCAACGACGTGAACAGGATCACTTCATCCAGCCGATTAAGGAACTCCGGATTGAACGCCTTCTTCACCTCGCCCATCACCTGATCTTCCACCTTGGGCGGAACGCCGGTGTTGGAGGGCGCGGAGAAACCGATCTGCGCTTTCTTATCCAGGAACCGCGCGCCCAGATTGGAGGTCATGATGATGATGGTGTTCTTGAAGTCCACCGTGTTGCCGAGACCGTCGGTCAACTGGCCGTCTTCAAACACCTGGAGCAGAATGTTGTAGACGTCCGGATGCGCCTTCTCGATTTCGTCCAGCAGAATGATCGAATACGGCGCGCGCTTCACGCGTTCGGTGAGTTGGCCGCCTTCCTCGTAGCCGACGTAGCCGGGAGGCGAACCGATCAATTTTGAGACCGAGTGCTTTTCCATGAACTCCGACATATCGAAGCGGATGAGCGCTTTCTCGCTGCCAAACAGGAACTCGGCGAGAGCGCGAGCGACTTCCGTCTTGCCAACGCCCGTGGGGCCAAGGAAAAGGAACGACCCCGACGGCCGCTTGGGCGACTTCAAACCTGCGCGAGACCGGCGGATGGCGCGGGCCAGAGCCGAGATCGCTTTCTCCTGGCTGATGACCCGTTTGTGCAGTTCTTCTTCAATCCGGATTAGCTTGGCCACCTCTTCCTCGCGGATAGCAGTCATGGGCACGCCCGTCCAGCGCGCGACCACGTCTTCGATATCGTCCTTGGTCACGATGCCGGTGGAGGTGTCGTCGAGGTTGTATTTCTCGCGCAACTGGCGCAGGTTCTCGCGTTCTTTGCGTTCTTCATCGGAGTAAAAGCGCGCTTTTTCAAACTCGTGATTCGCGATGGCATTTTCCATGCGATGCACGATGAACTTGATGCGCTTCTGAATGTCCGCCACTTCACTTGGAAGAGTAGTCTGGCGCAATTTGACACGGGCCCCGGCTTCATCGATCAGATCGATGGCTTTATCCGGCAGAAAGCGGTCCGGGATAAAACGAGTGGAGGTGTAGACGGCCGATTCTACTGCTTCATCCGTATACGCCACGGCATGAAACTTCTCATACCGCTCTTTGATGCCGAAGAGAATGCGGATAGCGTCGCTTTCAGAAGGAGGCGGCACCTTTACCGCCTGGAAACGGCGCTCGAGCGAACGATCTTTCTCGATGGACTTGCGATATTCGCCTGGTGTGGTGGCCCCGATGCACTGAATTTCGCCCCGCGATAACGCCGGCTTCAGAATATTTGCGGCATCCAGCGAACCCTCCGCCGAACCCGCGCCCACCAGCGTGTGCAGTTCGTCAATGAAGATGATGGCGTTCTGATTTTCCATCAACTCCTTCATGATGGTTTTGAGACGCTCTTCAAACTGGCCACGGTACTTAGTACCGGCGACAATCAAGGAAAGGTCGAGGGCGAGAATGCGTTTGTCGGCCAGGAAAGAAGGGACATCGCCATCGGCGATGCGTTGAGCCAGGCCCTCCACGATGGCGGTCTTGCCCACGCCGGGTTCGCCAATGAGTACGGGATTGTTCTTGGTGCGCCGGCAGAGGATTTGCACCACGCGCTCCAGCTCATAATCGCGGCCGATGAGCGGATCGAGGGAGCCATCCATGGCGGCCTGCGTCAGGTCGCGGCTGAACTCGGCCAGGAGCGAGCTTTCCTTGGGCCGGTTGGAGGAGACTTTTTCGGACGACGACCGCTGAATTTCCTCCCGAACCTGCGATAAGCGCAGGCCGCGCTCATGAAGAATTTCCGCGGCGAAGCATTTCTCCTCGCGCAGTAGCCCTAACAAGAGATGCTCGGTGCCAATATGCTTGTGGCTCAGGCGCTCGGCTTCTTCGGCGCCATACGCCAGCACGCGCTTGCACTCGTGACTGAGGGGCAAATCCACCGAAGTCGAGACTTTCTCCCGGATCGTGGTGTGCGCCTCAATCTGCTTGCGGATCGATTCGATGGCCGCATGCGAGCGTAGAAAACGATTGGCCAGGGCTTTGTCTTCCCGCAGCAGACCCAGCAGCAAGTGCTCGGTCTCGATATAGGGACTGCCGAACTGGCTGGCCTCGTATCTAGCGAAGAAGATGACCCTGCGCGCTTTTTCGGTATAACGTTCAAACATGATTTCCGCCGTCTTTCCACATTTATCGATCCCTCTGGAGAGGCTCGCTGTTCGCCGGCGCATGGAGTGGAAGACCATCGCCCGTCCAGGGAGCCAAAAAACCTTTATCTAATTGTAAGATGCGGTCGCAACGGGCCGCGAATGAAAGATTATGCGTAACCAGAATGGAAGTGAGCCGGTGCGAACGGTGGAGATCTTCGAGGAGTTCGAAGATCATCTCGCTGGTCCTGAAATCGAGATTGCCCGTCGGTTCGTCGGCCAGGAGGACGCGCGGATTTCCAGCCAGCGCCCGGGCCAGGGCGACCCGCTGTTGCTCGCCTCCCGACAGTTCCCCCGCGCGATGTGAGGCGCGGTTGTGCAGTCCAACTTCATCTAACCTCGCCAGCGCCCGGGGACCCGCCTCAGTGGCCTCCATGCCCCGGATCAGCAAAGGCATCATCACGTTTTCTAAGGCCGTAAACTCCGGCAACAACCCGTGATTTTGCCACACGAACCCAATTTCCCGGTTCCGGAAATCAGCGAGGTCCGCGGCCGGGAGATGACAAATCTCTGTATTTCTAAAGTATATCTTACCCGCCGAGGGGCTGTCGAGACCACCCAGCAAATACAAGAGCGAGCTCTTCCCGGCGCCCGATTCGCCCACCAGGGCCAGCCGCTCGCCCTCCTGGACAACGAAGTTTACATCGGAGAAGACCGTTATTTTGGCCTCTCCGGATCGATACTCCTTCGCCAGATTGACGCCGCGGATGGCAGCATCGCCGCCACTGTCCATGAAATGAGGGCCCTCTGACCTTTAACGTACCACGGGCTTTGCAAATCGCTCGTCCTATATGTGTTATCGGTTGGGCGAGAGGAAAACTTGCCATTATGAGACATGCAGTGCAGGTGGTCCCCCCCGTCCCCGGTGCGGTTTGACGACGATCTCGACGTCGTGATTGAGCGCGACGAGAAACCAGGGACCAGCGTGAATCCGAGCGGCTGTGCATCGGCGATCACATGGAACATACCTCCATTCAGGCTACGCCATGAGCCGCTTCGCGCCGGGAGTAAAATAGACCCAAGTGGATATCTACCAGGAAGTCGCCCGCCTTCGGCAGCTTGGCCAGAAATGCGCTCTGGCGACCATTGTTCAAGTGAACGGCTCCATCCCCAGCTACGAAAGCGCGAAGCTCCTGGTGCGTGAAGACGGCTCCATGGTGGGCACCATCGGTGGCGGCTGCGTGGAGGCGGAAGTCTGGAATGTCGCGCGCGAGGTGATGGAGACGGAACGCCCCCGGCATCTGAACTTCACCTTGGGAGAAGATGCCGCATACGACAATGGGCTGATCTGCGGCGGCCAACTGAGCGTCTTCGTGGAGCCGGTGGTGCCGGAGCCGCGCGCGTTTATTTTTGGCGCGGGACACATTTCTAAGAGCCTCTCGAAGGTCGCCAACCTGGCGGGATTCGCTACGGTGATTGTCGATAACCGGGAAGCCTTTGCCAACCGGGACCGGTTTCCGGAGGCGGAAGAGATCCACGCCGCGGAGTATGAAGAATTGTTTCCCAATTTGAATATCCGCGATACCAGCTACATCATTATCGTGACCCGTGGCCATCGGGACGACATGCGCGTGCTGCGCTGGGCGGTGACCACGCAAGCCAAATACATTGCGATGATCGGCAGCAAGCGCAAGGTCATTGGCGTGGTGAAGGAGCTGGAGCGCGAAGGCCTGACGCGCGAATCCTTTGAACGCATTTTCGCGCCCATGGGATTCGATATTGGCGCGATTACACCGGAAGAGATCGCCGTTTCCGTGGTGGCGGAGATGATCGCCGTGCGCCGTTCTCCCGCTTCGGAATGGCGTTCGCTAGCCAAGTCTCTTTTTGCCCATCCGGAGCAGCGAGCGCTGCTCAAGTGAGCCCGGCCGGCGTTATTCTGGCCGCCGGCGCCTCCAGCCGCATGGGAACGCCCAAGGCGCTGCTTGAATATGAAGGCGAAACATTTCTAGACCGCTGGATCCGGCTGTTTGCGAGTGTTTGCGACCCGGTGATCGTGGTTCTTGGTTTCGATGCGGAGCGCATTCGATCGAGGATACGGCGGGCGGCGGAAACCAATTTCGCGCTGAATCCCGATCCGGCGCGCGGCATGCTCAGTTCTCTCCAGACCGGCCTGCGCAACGTGCCAGCGTACTCGGAACGAGTGCTTTTTACGTTAGTCGACCATCCCAAAGTGAGCGCTTCCACCATCGCCGCGGTCGCGGCCGACTCGGCGCAGGTGGTCATTCCTGTATACGATGGAGAACGCGGACATCCGGTCTCGATCTCGCGTCAGATCATGGAAGAGATGCTGCAACTGAGGCTGGAGGCTTCTCCCAAAGACGTGATGCATCGCCACAAGCACGAAACTCACTTTCTGAATGCAGGCGATCCGGGCGTGCTCGCCGACATTGACGATCCCGAGAGCTACGCCGCGCTCTTGGTGTCACCGCGATGAAGAAACTTCGCAGCACGGTGCTTTTCGCGGCTCTAGCCGTGGTGGTGGCCGGCCTCATCGCACCGTTTCTCAGCGCTGAAAAATATCGGGCCAGAATCACAGCCGCGCTGGAAGCGGCCTTGCATCGTCATGTGGAAATCGGCAAGGTGCATCTGAATCTCTTCACCGGCCCGGGTTTCACGCTGGACAATGTTTTGATTGACGACACGCAGTCGGCCGGAATTGAGCCGTTTGCCCATGTCAAGGACCTGCAAGCGCGCGTCAAGCTGTCGAGTCTGTTTGGCGGACGCCTGGCGTTCTCCCGTCTGCAGCTATCTGAGCCGACCGTCAACCTGGTGAAACCCGAGAACGCGCCGTGGAATATCAGCCCGGCTTTGGGTGAGCCCGCAGCCGGAGAAAACCGCAAGCAGATGCTGCCCGATATCGCCATCCGCGATGCGCGAATCAACTTTAAGTTTGGCGACACCAAATCCATCTTCTATATTTCCAACGCCGATGTTGACTTGTCCCCGAATAGCGATGGCGACTTGGTGATCCGGTTCTCGGGCGACCCCGCCAGAACCGATCGTGGCGCCTCCGGTTTTGGAAGATTCACCGCGCGCGGTTTGTTGAAATCGTCCAATGGCAGCGAAGACCAACTGAGTCTCGGCCTGCATCTGGAGCGCACGTCAGTGTCGGACCTGGCGACGTTGATTTACGGGCAAGATATCGGCGTGCATGGTTTCGCCATCGGAAACGCGCGGCTGGCCGGGCCAGTCTCGCAGCTCGATCTCACCGGCGATCTCGCGCTCGATGACATTCACCGTTGGGATTTGATTCCGGCGCGAGCCGAGGTCTGGAATTTGAAGCTGCGCGGATCTTGGAACGTCCCTGGGCAGCAAGTGGAAATCGAAACCATAGCGCCTGCGATTACGCTAAAGTTCCGGGCGGCAGGGTACCTGACTGCGCCGCACTGGGGCGCATCGATCACGCTGAATGGATTGCCCGCGCCTGTCTTCGCCGATGGCGCGCGGCATCTAGGCGCGCCGCTGCCCGCTGGGCTGCAGTTGGATGGCAAAGTCTCGGGCGTGGTCGGTTTCGATCCGCTCAACGGCGTGCAAGGTTCGCTGGCGATCGATCAAGGATCATTGATGCTGGAGCGTGCCGGTCAGGCGAAATTCGATACGCTTCCGATGCTCATCGCGGGCAAAGATGTTGCCTTCGGACCGGCGGAATTGACGCTTCCCTCGGAAGAGACCGCCTCCGTGCAGGGGCATTATGCATTGGATGGGCAAACCTTCAGCCTGCGCGTGAGTTCCAAGCAGTTGAGTGTCGCCGAAATCGAATCGGGCACCGCGCCCGTTGCCGGATCCGTGGCGATCCCGATTATTGAGCGCTTGCATCAAGGGACGTTCCGCGGCTGGATCGAGTTCGCGCGCGAGGATGCGGCGCAAGCGGGCCAATGGACCGGAGCTTACGATGTACAGGATGCTTTGTTGGACGTGCCGGGACTATCCGTCCCGTTGCATATCGATTCCGCTGCGGTAGCCATTGAACCGGCGTTGACGAGAATCGATCGCATCCGCGGTCGCGCGGGCGCCATCCGGTTCGACGGCGATTATGCATTCTCTCCTCATACTCTTCATTTATCCGTCGCCGAACTGCAATTGTCCGATTGCGAGCGCTTGTTTTTGCCGACGCTGCGGCACAATGACAGTCTTCTTTCGCGTTGGAGAAATATCCCGCCGCCTGCGTGGCTGCGTGAACGCAATCTGACCGGCGCGATTCATATCGGCAAACTGCTCGACAGTGATGTCGATCTGGGTCCGTTGAATGCCAAGCTGAGCTGGAATGGCGTGCAGGTGCGCCTTTCGACGATGGATCCGCGCCTGGAAGGCACGCTGCGGGTGAACCTGGCGGGGCCGCTGCCGGCCTATCATTTCTCCGGCAATCTGCGCGACCTGGACTATCGCGGCGGCACCCTCGATCTGGATGGCGAGGTGGACACAGGCGGACTGGGCGCGTCAATTCTGGCGAACGCGCTGGCGAATGGGACGTTTGCCGGCCATACGATTAGCCTGGGTCCGGACGGCGATTTCAGGGAAATTACCGGTAATTATAAAGTGGCCGGCGGGAAATTGCAGCTTTCGGGAATCGAGGCGCAACAAGGCGTCGACACGCTGACCGGCCAGGCCGCCACGCAGGACGACGGGCGATTGCTGTTTGAATTGGCGTCGGCGAAAAGGCAATTGCGGCTGAGCGCGACGTTGATACCGTAAGAGACCTCAGTCCTCGTGCGCTTGATACCATGATGCCAGGATATGAGTCGTTGTGGATGCTGTAGGGGCGCACTGATGACTATCACTGCAAAATACGAAGATGGTGTTTTCAAGCCCCTCGATACTGTAACGCTTGACGAAGGAGAGCTAGTTGAGTTGCGCATTTCTTCCTGGGCAGACCAACTCAAGGAAAAATCTCCCTCGATTGGGAATTTTGCCTTTTTCGGGATGTGGAAGGACCGCACCGATATCGGCGATAGCGTCGAGTATGTCAACAAACTTCGGCGCAATCTACGCGGCTGAGCGGATTGCTTAGTGGGTGCGGCGAAAACCGGGGAACGTCTCGTCCGTCCCTGGTTTATGGCTCTGGCGGCGGCTTCAACTCGTCCGTGCTGAAGATGCGCAGCGGTTCGCCCGGCGCCGCCACTTTCAGCACCAACGCGACTTGAAAGCGCGGCCCCTGAAAATAGGAGACGCGAATCGTGTGGACGCCCTTGCTCAGCTCTATACTGCCGGTCTCTTCTTGCGGGGGGTGTACTCCGTCATTGTCGATTACCAGCCCGCCGTCGATGTAGAGCCGGGAGCCGTCGTCGGACAGGAGAGCGAACTCGTAAGCGCCCGGATGTTCGATCCAAAACCGGCCTGAATAGTCGATCGCGAACCATTCAAACCGTTTGGTCACTCCAGGAAAACCCTGCTGGAAATCCTGCGGAGGGATATTCAGAGACGAGGTATAAATGCTGCCCACCGGCTTCAGCTTATGGAAATCAGGAAGCTTTTTGCTGTTCTGCCGGATGTGATAGATCAGGCCGTGAAGACCCGCGGGAATCACCACGGTGGTTCCGAAGGTGTACACCGGCGGCTCCTGCGCGGCCGCGCACAGACTGGCTAGCGCGATTAGAGCAGTTATTTTACCCACACCTTGGTATCGACGGACATCCCCGGGCGCAGCCTGCCGATGTCCTGATCGGGCTCGAATACCAGTTTCACGGGCAGCCGCTGCACCACCTTGACATAGTTCCCCGTGGCGTTTTCGGGCGGCAGCAGGCTGTAGCGGGCGCCAGTCGCGCCCGGGAAACTATCCACATGCCCTTTGATCGTCTGGTCGGTAGCGTCCACGTGCAGATCCGCTTTCTGCCCGACTCGCATGTGGCGCAGTTGCGTCTCCTTGAAGTTGGCGGTTACCCATAAATCGTTCAACGGCACGACCGACATTAATTGCTGGCCGGCCTGGATTTGTTGCCCGATTTGCACGTTCCGTTGACCGACAATGCCGGACACCGGCGCTGCGATCGTGGTGTATTGCACGTTGAGCTTGGCCATTTCCAAACTTGCCCGGGCCATGTCGGCGGAGGCTTGCGCCGAGCCGGCGCGCGCCTGCTGACCGGCGATCTCCTGCGGAGCGGAGCGCGTGGCCGCGTGCTGCGCTTCCGCCTGGGCCACGCGAGTCTTAGCCTGGGTTACCTGCCGGGAAGCTGCCTCCGCGGACGCGTCGGCGGTTGCTACAGTTGCTTTCAATGCCTCCGCGGTGGCCACGGCCTGATCGAATTGCTGCTTGGAGATTTCCTGTTTCTCTACCAGCGGCCGATAGCGTTCCACGTCGCGTTGCGCCTTG
>DATFZA010000200.1:0-5797 GCA_035314765.1 Bryobacteraceae bacterium | reverse complement strand
GTGCAACCGCTGGGGCTGGACCTCGGTGCTGATGCCGCACTTTGAGACCAAGAAGGCGTTTGAGCTGATCGAGAAGTATAAAGCGAATCGTATTACTGTGACGCCCACCATGCTGGTTTACATGATCAACTTTCCGGAGCGTACCAAATACGACACGTCCAGTTTGACGATCGTCAGCTCCGGCGGCGCGGCGTTGCTGGAGTCCGTCCGCACGGAGTTTGAAGAGATCTTCCATTGCAAGGTCATGCAGGGATATGGGCTCTCGGAATCCGCCGCGGTTGCCACCGGCTACGACCAGTCGGATACTTATCGGCCCGGCTCCGTCGGCCAAGCGCTGCCGGGAATTGAGGTCGCGATTCTCGATGCCAGAGGGAGCATGCTTCCGCCGGGCGAGGCGGGCGAAATCGCCGTGCGCGGGGCCAACGTCATGCTGGGTTATTGGAACAAGCACGATGCAACCGCTTGCGCTCTGGCCGGTGATTGGCTGCTTACCGGCGACATCGGTCACAAAGATGCAGACGGATACATCTACATCACCGACCGAAAGAAAGATCTGATCATCAAGGGCGGCGAGAACATTTCGCCCAAGGAGATTGAGGAAGCCTTGCACAGCCACTTCGCAGTGGCGGAAGCCGCCGTGTTCAGTTATCCTGATCCGACGTTTGGCGAGAACATTGGCGCTGCCGTGGTCCTGCGTGCGGGGATGTCCGCTACCGATGAGGAACTCCGCGCCCATTGCGCGCAGTTCGTCACGAAATTCAAGCTGCCGGCGACTTTCGTCTATATGGATGGGCTGCCAAAGAGCCCGAACGGCAAGATCCTCAAGCGAGAATTGAAAGTCCCGGCGAAAGTCGCTGGTTGACGCCGATTCCGGCCGAGTGAGGAGAGGGCGGAGATCCCCTCACTCAGTGAGGGGCTAGACAGTCCTCTGGATATCGGCACTCAGGGCGAATTTCAGATCGCAGGCGATACTGAGCCGCTACTATAAACCTTATGCCGCGCTACGCCGCTGTCGACATCGGCAGCAACTCTGTCCGGATGCTCGCCGCGGAGGTCGGCACGCAGGGCGAATTCCAGATCCTGGCAGCGGACCGCCAGGTCACCCGCCTGGGTTCCAGCGTTTTTCAGAGCGGGCGCATCGGACCGGACGCCATCGATTTCGTCTGCGAAAACCTGGTCCGGATGGCCCAGGTGTACCGCAAGCTGGACGTCTCTGGGGTGCGCGCGGTTGCCACCAGCGCGGTGCGGGACGCAGCGAACCAGGCGGAATTTCTCGATCGCGCCGCGCGGGCGCTGGGCTCTCCGGTGGAAATTATTTCCGGCCAGGAAGAGGCCCGCTTGATTCACCTCGGGGTGCAATTGCGCTGGCCCCGATCGGGCAGCAACGTTTTGATCATTGACGTCGGCGGCGGCAGCGCGGAAGTGATTGCCAGTCACGAAGGGCGTCTGGTCGAAGCGTTCTCCAAGCCATTAGGCGCCGTGCGGCTGACCGAAGTATTTCTGACATCGGATCCTCCCACCGAGGCGGAGCTGCATCGTCTCGACAAATATATCGAAGAGAAATTGACCGCCCCCGTACGCAAGATCGGTCAGGCGGTGTTTGACCGGGTGATCGCGACGTCGGCGACAGCGGCGGCGATCGTGTGCGCCATCAATCGCATTCCCCGCCCGAAGCGTGACGTGGCCGACCGTCTGAGGGTGGGGGTGGGAGCCCTCCGGCACTTTTACAACGATCTGCGGGCTCGCGATCTCGCCGGCCGCCGCAAAGTTCTGGGAATTGGACCGCGCCGCGCCGAATTGATCATTGCCGGCGCCGCGGTGTTCCTGCGCTCGCTGGAGATGTTTAAGCAACGTTCGCTCTATTACTCGGCCGCGGGGGTGCGGGACGGCATCATTGCCGATCTCGCGGCGCGCGGGGTGGGCCGTGAACGCGCCGTACTAAGCCGCGACCAGCGGCGCACGGTGGAGCAAATGGCCCGCCGTTATGGCGTGCAGTTGCCGCATGCGCGTAAAGTAGCCGACCTGGCGCTCCGTCTGTTTGACAGCCTGCAGCCGCTACACAAACTGCCCGCCGAGTTTGGCAAATTGCTGGAAGCGTCGGCTTACCTGCATGACATCGGGCATTTTGTCAGCGATACCAGCCACCACAAGCACTCCTACTACTTGGTCGTGAATTCCGATCTGCCGGGCTTTACCGATCTGGAGCGCCAACTGGTTGCCCTGTTGTGCCGCTATCATCGCAAGACCATGCCCGTGCCGCGTCACGCACCGTTTCAATCCATCGATCCGGATTCCCGCCGCGCGGTGACCTTGCTGGCGCCTCTGCTCAGAATCGCCGACAGCCTGGATCGCGGCCATCAGCAGGGAGTCGACGACATGGCCGTGCAATTGAAGAGCGGAAATGTCGTGGTGTCGGTGAAATCGGAGGCAGATACGGATCTCGATATCTGGGCGGCGGAAAACACGGCGGACGTCTTCCGCGAGGCCTATCAGATTCCCATGGTGGTGGCTAAGTGGAAAGGGTAGGCGTCTTGGCTGGGAGGCAGGGACTCGAACCCCGATACGCAGATCCAGAGTCTGCAGTCTTACCATTAGACGACCTCCCAGAGAGGCGTCAATTTGAGCTTGGCACTAGAATTCTAACATTCTCATTTTAGCATCCGGAATCACGCTAGCCGGTAGTGTCTGCGAGATACGGTCTTTCACTGGCTTTGGCCTCTCGGTTGCTGTTTCATTGTCGAGGTACGCCATTGAGATGAAGACGCTCTCGTTGACGCGGCACAGTGAGCCCGCCCCGCCCATTGCCCAATCCTTGCTAAAGTTGCAATCTTTGGCAAACAAAGCCAGTTCTGGTTCTTTTGCACAATACCTGACCGCCAGTCTCAGCTCCACCAAGTCGCCCAGCGCTGGGGTTGCCAGGCAATCTCCTGTCGGCAGCCAAAATTCTGCC
This sequence comes from Bryobacteraceae bacterium, assembly GCA_035314765.1. Taxonomy (GTDB): domain Bacteria; phylum Acidobacteriota; class Terriglobia; order Bryobacterales; family Bryobacteraceae; genus DATFZA01. The sequence continues at coordinate 2,847 of DATFZA010000200.1, read as the reverse complement.
CCGGTGGCAAGCGCCAAGCAAACTCCCGCTCAAGTCGCTACTCAATTGCTGGCTCAAAATCCGCCGCCGGCGCAGCCAACCGAGCCGGTCAATGGGCCGTTGTATAGCGGTACTTACATGCAGGAGCTGACCTACAACGGCTTCGTAAACCAGGCCAATCTGCAGAATCAGAATGCGGCGGCGCATTACCAGTTGGATATGTCCAACTGGGCGCTCAATGAAACCCAGCGTGAGTCGCTCGGTTTGCCATCGCAACCACCTCCCAGCGCCCCGCAGTACGTGGCGGTAAATGCCTCGGGCTTCAACCAATGGTGGTCTAGCCTTGCGAGCTTCGGCGACCCCCCGCCCGTGACATTCATCAACCCAAGTTCCGACCAGCAGTCAACCACCAGCGCGTGAGGCCGTCTGAAGCGGCGAGGTTCGGGCTGTCATAGTAACCCATGCAACCGCTCCCTGACGGTCGCGGCTCGGAACGTGTCGCGCCCGGGAAGTGTCGCGGCCGCGCGCGTTCAGCAAGCGGTCCCAAAAGGGTGGCAAGTTTGTTTCATGACGCTTAGGACTAAGCGATGTTAGGATGAAGCAGAGTTAGCAAATCGTATGAAGTTGTTGTTTATCGCTCCGCTTGCCGCCGGTTTCCTATGTTTCGCTCAGACGCCCGGGGATTCTTTAAAGAAAGAAGGCGCGCCGAAAGAGATCGAGGCAGCGTTGCGCGCTAACGTCGATCGGTTCTATCAGGCCAGCGTCAGCGGAAAGTTCAAGCAGGCGCTGCTGCTGGTCGCCGAGGATTCCCTTGACCATTTCCTCGAAGAAGGGTCGAGCAAGTTCGACGCCTGCGAGACGGTAAACATCAGGTTTGCGCCTGATTTCAAGACGGCCGACGTGCTGGAGAAGTGCAAAGGCGAAGTTCACTTTCACGGCTTGGACCAGCATCCCAGCTTTCCGATCACCAGCCGTTGGAAGATCGTAGATGGCCAATGGTTGTGGTATTGGGTACAGCCGACGGAAGTGATGACGCCGTTTGGCGTATCGAAGATCACGCCGAACGAAAGCGCGGCCACCGCGCCTCAGGTTCCCGATGGGAAAAAGTTGGCCAGCGGGATTTACGATTCCGTCAAGCTGGACCGGACCAGCGTCAATTTGAGCACCGCGCATGTCAGTGAAGACGCCATTTATTTAACCAACGGGCTACCCGGCGGCATTTCCTTGTCGCTGCCGTCAACCACTCAGCCCGGCCTGCGCATCACTGCGGATAAGACCGATCTGGGCGCGGGTGAGAAAGTGCGGATCGTGTTCAAATACGATGTCAACGATCCCGCGATTGCCTGTATGGATTGTCTGAAGAAACTTCGGGGACCGGTCACGGCGGAGCTTCGCATCATTCCCACCGGGCAGATCTTTCCGATCAAGATCAATTTCGTCAGCGCCGAGAACTAGACCCGGTTAGCCCGCCAGCTCCACCAGAACCCGCTTTTTGGCAGCGTCCATTTCGACAATGCGGAAGGACCGAATCTCGCCCGGGCGCACACCTTCTCTACCGGCGGCCGTGGAAGGAGCGTCACCACCTTTTTTCCATTTCGAAGCCAGCATAGCCGTCATCGAAGAAAGGTCGGTTTTATCGCGGACCGGTTCGACCGCGGGCGATGCGACTTCCACCCTTGGCAAGGGACACATGGCGAACACGCCGTCTCCCAGCTCGATTTTTGCGGTTTCTTTGCCGGTATCGACAACCCGTCCGGTGACGACCTCACCCGTTTTGTGCTCGCCGATAAAGTGGTCGATGGTAGTGGGCTCAAGCTGTTTCATGCTCAGCTTGATACGGCGCCGCTCCTTGTCCACTTCGATCACCGCGGCCTTTACCACTTGGCCCATGGTAAGCGCCTCGCGAGGATGATTCAGCCGCTTTTCCCGGCTGATGTCCGAGACGTGAATCATGCCTTCAACGCCACTGCCCAGATCGACAAACGCCCCGAACTGCTGGAGGTTCGTCACTGCGCCTTCCGCCGTCGCGCCCACCGGGTACTTCTTCAGCGCCTCTTCCCACGGATCGCCGAGCGCTTGCTTTAACCCTAGCGAAATGCGTTTGTCGGCGGTGTTCACGCCCAGCACTACCGCTTCCACCATCTCGCCAACCTTCACGACGTCGGCCGGTTTCCGAATTTTCTTCGACCAGGAGAGTTCCGATACGTGAATTAAGCCATCCACGCCCGGCGCCAGCTCCACAAACGCGCCGAAATCCTGCAGCCGGGAAATCTTTCCTTGAACCCGGTCTCCCACATGAAAGCGCTCGCCGGCCAGCGTCCACGGATCGGGCGCCAATTGCTTCATTCCCAGCGAAATCTTGTGTGTTTCCGGCACAATTTTCAGGATTTTCACTTCCACTGAATCGCCGATGGAAACCACGGCCGAGGGCTTTCCGATCCGATGCCAAGCCATGTCGGCCACATGCAACAGCCCATCGACGCCGGGAGACAATTCCACAAACGCGCCAAAATCGGTCAGGCTTCGTACCGCGCCGCGGACCACCATGCCTTCTTTCAATGCAGAAAACGCCTGTTCCTTGACCTTGGCGGCTTCCTCTTCGAGCAGCGCTCGCCGGTCCACCACCACGTCGTCGTTAGCGGTATCCAGCTTGATGATCTTGCACTGGATTTCCTGGCCAACCAGCTTTTCCATATCGGCCAGTTCTCGGGCGCCGCTGCGCGAGGCCGGCAGAAAAGCTTCGACGCCTACGTCCACTCTCAAGCCGCCCTTGACTACTTCGGTGACCGTTCCGGCGATCGGACGGCCTTCGGCGAACGCGCTCTCGAGCGCGCTCCAGTCCTTGGGCCGCTCGACGCGGATCGTGGA
>DATFZA010000199.1:0-28761 GCA_035314765.1 Bryobacteraceae bacterium | reverse complement strand
TGGCCTAGCTGACTCGCGGCATTGACGATTGAATCCAGGCGAACCGCGGGGGCGGGGGAAAGGGCGATTTTGTTAACAATCACGGAGCTGCCAGTGGAGCTCAGCGGATGCGGATCTGCCGGCAGTTGGATCGCGCTGGTGCTGGAGGGACTGGCGGTTCCGGCGAGCAAAATGTTCCCGCTGCCATCGGTGACTGCTCTGACGGCGGAGAAAGGCTCGCTGCCCAAGTAAGTGGAGAAGAGGAGTTGGGACAAACTGGGGTCCAATCCAGCGACGAAACCGGAGGGAGCCGCGAAGGATCCCTGAAACGGCGCGCGAGTGGGAAAGTCGAGCGAGTTCGTGTAGCCGCTGACGATGACGTTGCCAGATGACGGATCGATGGCGATGCCGGTTGCTGCGTCGGTTTGTGATCCGCCCAGTAATGTCGCGGCGAGAACCTTGGTAAGGCTGTTGTCAAGCTTGACTACGAATGCTTCGGTGTTCGTGGTAGAGGTGGATCGCGGCGAAGGCGAAGATTGGAAGGCTCCAGGGGTAGCCTGGAAATTCTGGGGATAAATGGCGCCGGCCGCGTAGAGGTTGCCGTTCGCATCGAGCGCCATTGATGCTACTGGCGCGATCGACTGATTAACCTTGAGCGTAGCGCCCGCGGCACTTATCAAAAAGATCCCCTCATCTCCGCCGACATAGATGTTCCCGTTAGTGCCGGCAACCGCTGAGAGGGCTGTGCCAACGCCAAGTTCGGCGGAGAAAGTGAGCGCGGACCCGTATGGATTGAACTTTGTGACAAAAGCCTCGGCAATCTCACCATATCCGCACGGAATAATTCCTATGGGACAGCCCGGTCCAACGAAGGCATAGCCCGCAATGTATGGACTCCCACTGGCATCTACCGTGACCGCGGAAACATAAGACAGGGCTACGGGGGAGGGAGGATAAAACGTGGACCAAGCGAGAGAGCCATCCGGATTCAGCCTAAAGATAAAATTTGAATAGGAGCCATAGCCGCTATTGCCGTTATCGCTGGGTGACGTGGCATACGCTCCTGGTGTTACGGGAAAATCGCCGGAAAGGGTCTGGCCGGTGACATAGACGCTACCGTCGTTTCCAACCGCCATCCCTATCGCCGTATCGAAGCTGCTGCCGCCGAAATAGGTGGAGTAGAGGAGGTTACCATCGGGATCGAGCTTCGCCACATAAACGTTGTAACCAGGAGTCCTCACTACGAACAGGAACGTCCCGGCCACCAATAGCTGGCTAACCGGCTGGCTAACCGGCGAGGCTTGCGGAGGGCCAAAATACGAATACGTATTAAATCCATCGGCGCTCCGGATGACTACATTTCTGGTGAAGGCGTACAGAACTGGCTGCTTTGGGTCGGCTGTCAGGACGTACACAGGCGAGTTGATTTTCAAGTTCCAAGTTAAGCCGGAATCCGTGCTCTGGTAGAGACCATCCGCGCCAAAGCCGAAGAGCGTGCCTGCATGCAAGGGGTCTGGTAAGACTGCATGGCTGGGGAAGAACGGTGTCCAGGTCTGCCCATCATCTGTGCTCCTGCTGCCAGGCGCATAGATGGCGCCTGCGGTAAAAGGGTCGAATGACAAAGGTCCGGGATTAGGACCAAGTGTGGTTGGGGACCAACTGGCGCCATGGTCCGTGCTGCGGTAAAGTTTGGAGGGGTAATTGGTATCGACAAAACAAAAGAGCACGTTAGGCGAGTTCGGATCGATAAATATTCCAACGGCTGTAGTCTGGCTCGTCCCGGTGTAATACGTCGGGATGCCATTATTGATCGGAATCCAGGTGACGGCGGCATCCGTACTCTTTAGAACCCCCAGCCCACTGGTGGCTGCGTAGAGCGTGTTGCTGTTAGTGGGGTCGATCGCTAGTGAAAGAATCGATGTCGCGTGCGGAAAGCCCGTCAGAATCGTCCAGGTGTTTCCACCGTCCCGGCTACGCGATATCGAGCCGTCTGCGATCGCGTATAGGGTACTGGGATTCTCCGGGTCCAACGAAATACTTGAGATACCTTCCAAACCTGGCCCGTACAAATTGGTCGAAGAACCAAAAGCGTTGATTCGAAGCAATGGGGACCCGCCGGGTGTGCTTTGCACCGCCGCGACTGTCGGGAGGTCGAGAGAAGTGGTGCTTCCGGCGACGTAAAAATTGCCTTGTGCGTCGGTACCCACGCCCGCGAGCGTGCTGGTGCCCGATCCGCTCACCGTCTTGTACCACTCCAGGACGGGCGCCTGGATCGACTGCGCGTCAGTGCTCATCCCGGCCGACGCTACGAATAAAGCAAGAATCGCAGGTCTACGCATAGCAATTTCGAGACTAACACATCGGGGATTTCGGCGCTGAGAGGAATATTACAATTATGCCGGCAGGGACCCGCGGCGGATGATTTTCTCCATCACTTCGGTGAACGTGTCCACTTCTTCGAGCGTCGTGTAGACATTCGGGGTGATACGCAGGCCCTGGTATTCTCCCGGCGTGTCGATCGCGACGGTCCAGATGCGCTCCTTCTCCCAAAGGTAAGTGGCCAGCTTATGGGCGTCGAAGCCATCGACGCTGATAAAGCCGATAGCGCAGGATTGCTCAGGGTCTTCGCTGTTGAGAATCTTCACGCCGGGCAGCTCGCGCAAGCGGTTGGACCAGCGCTTGCGCAGATAGCGGAAGCGTTCCGCTTTGCGCTCCGGGCCGATGCTCTCGTGGAAGTTCAACGCTTCGGTGATGGCGTTGCGCTGCGACGCTGGATGGGTGCCGATTTCTTCGAACTTACGGATGTTGGCGTTCATCGATTCCGGCGCGGGCATCATCGGCCAAATCTTCTCGATTTTGTTTTTGCGCACATAGAGCATGCCCGTGCCGATGGGCGCGAGCACCCACTTGTGCAGCGAAGTACCGTAGAAGTCGCAGTCGAGATCGGCGTGCTTGAACGGGAACTGCGCAAAGGCATGCGCGCCGTCGACGACTACCTCAATGCCGCGAGCCCGGCCCATCTGGCAGATCTGTTTCACGGGGAAAATCTGGCCGGTGCGGTTGGTGATGTGGCAGATATGGATCACCCTGGTGCGCGGAGTGATGGCCTCTTCAATGCGCCGCGCCAGATAATCCATGCTGGGAGGGGGCACCGGGAAGGTGACCTGCTTGAGCACGATGCCGTCGCGGCGCTCGCGCTGCTGCCAGGTGGTGATCATGCGGCCGTAGTCCTGGTTGGTGGTGACCACTTCATCGCCTCGCCTGAGTTCCAGGCCAAGTTGGACGATCTCGAGCGCCTCACTGGCATTGCGGGTGATGGCGATCTCCTCGGGGTCGCAGCCAAAGGTGCGCGCCAGACGCCGCCGCACAGTCTCGATGCCGGGGTCGAGCACGTTCCACATGTAGTACGACGGATTCAGGTTCTCCATCTCGAGATAGCGCGTCTCGGTGTCCATCACGATCTTGGGAGCGGGCGAGACGCCGCCATTGTTGAGATTGATCATATTCCGGTCAACCGTGAAGGCGTGCCGGATATTGAACCAGAAATCCTCGTCGCGGGCTACGGTGTCGGCGGCGCGGCCGGAAACCGATTCCACGGCGGATTGCGCCCGCAGGAGCGAATCGGCCTGGAAAGCGGCGAAGGCGGCGGCAGCGGAGGAACGGAAGAAGCGTCGGCGGTCCATGCCGTACGATAGCTGTGCGGCGGGGTGGGAGTCAAGCGCGGCGTACCACGAGTCTTGGTGAGAACGTTTTCGGCTGCTGGCGGATCATAAGCGTTGCCTCAAAATGCGGGCTACATTCCGCTTTCCGTGAAGCACGCCGAGGATCTGAAGCGGGTTGCTTCCGGGTTGATAGATGATGAGGTAGGAAAAATTCTGTAGAAGAGAACATCCCTACTCGTGAGATCGGCTCGAGAAACAGGTCCAAAAATTTATCGGTCTAGATTTTCTTGAGATGCGCTTCTCTCAACGCGGCCAACTTCCGGCGCGCTTCCTCCGGGCCGAAGACCTGGCCGGCGGCAACCTGTACCAGGGCGCGATCGATCTTTTCGTCAAGAGCGTGGCGTTCTTCGCCGGTCCAGCTCTCTTCAGCTTCCAGAGTCTCCAAGGCGCGGCGGATTACGTCCTCCGCATCCGCGAAGGCGCCGGTGGCCAAGCGCTTTTGTACCAAGGCTTCAAGATCCGGGGGGACGTTCAACTGCATGCTGGTGTTCTCCCTTCTTCCAGAGTACCGGATGCAGGGTTTTCTGTCACCAAGTTCAAGTTCATCCCTCCCGGAGTTTGACCCGGTAAAAGGAGTGTCACCAAACGTATAGGACGCGCGTGGGGAGGGGAGTTGGAGGATTTCAAGACGCAGATCGATCCGCGGGCTCACGCCGCAGGAGCAAGGCGATGCGCTCGATCGCCGCGAGATTACGCGCGGGGCTTCATTGTGCCTTCCCAGCCGATGCGGCCGGGACCGGCCGGCGCGCGGTGGCCGGCCAGTTTGGTCTCGGTGCCGGTGGGATCGGCGATGCGCTCGTTCCAGGTCTCGCTGGGCACTTTCGACGAACTCGCCTTTCTGCCGTTAGCGGTAGTGGCTTCCTTGCGTCTCGGCCGTGGTTGAGCAGGATTTTCCCCGCCCTCTTCCGGGGTCGCACGATTCTGGAGAACCTTGGCCACGATTCCCGCCCGTGTCGTGACGCCCATCTTGATCATGATCAGCCGCAGGAAGGCCTTCACCGTATTCGGGCTGATATGCATGCGCTCAGCCACTTCCTTGCTGCCCAGCCCGATGAGAATTCCTTTTAACGCTTCCATTTCCCGCTCGGTGAGATTGTATCTGGTTCCCACCTCGTAAGCGGCATCGCTGGCAGACAGATCTCTCTCCAGATGCAGCGCCAAAATCGACTGTCCCAACGGCAGCTCCGCGCCTTCCACCACGTAAGCCCGGCATACGTATTCGCATAATCCGAGACGAAGATGAGTCTTTAAGGGGGTTGATTCGCTCGGCATGTGATCCCGGAGCATTTCCAGCAATTCCGTAGGAAGTGAGCTAGCGCCGCCCGGCGACGCTCCCGCCAGGTTCGAATAGTTCAGGATGGACGCCGCCCCCCGGTCACAGGCGATCAAATTGAACGAGAGGTCCATAAGAACGAGACCTAATTCCGCGGTAATGGGGGTCGGCGTGTTTGTTTTTGACATTAGGGTATGTACTGCATTACGTAGGTTCCCCAATTAGCGAGGGGAGTGCGCACCGAATTCGGAATGTACTCGGTTGACATCCAAACCGAACCGTTTGTGTCAACCGTTGCCGAGGAGTAATCTCCCCAGCGAGCAATCCCTACAGCGGGATACCCGAGATTGGGATAGCCGGTAAAGCCATCCTCCGGGAAGGCGCCAGGGCCGGCCACTTGAATGGCTGAGGCTGGCGAAAACGAAGCAAATGGTACAAAAGCAGCACTGGGGAAATAGCCGGGACCGACCAGCGTAAATGTTATCGCGCCTTCGCCCAATACATTTACAGCGATCGCCGGACGCAACAGGTGGTTGCCGTCAACCACCAGATACCCTTGGCGGAAAGCTTCACCGAAGAGAGTACCGTTCCGATATGACGGAGAAAGGACGAAATAGGCGCCGCCCGAAAGCTGATTCCCGTTGCTATCGATCACCTGCGTGCCCAACGTGACATAGAGGCGGCCACCGGCATAGCAGGCCGACAACACGCGCACGTCGCCGCCGTCGAGTTCCGCCAACTCCCCATGCGGGCTCAGTGTCAGGGCATAGGTGAGCGGGCCGGATTTCTGAGTGGCGGGGTTCTGGAGGCTGTAGGTAAGGGTAGGAACCGTTGTCTGGGTGAGCACCATGGCCGGATTCGGACTACCGAGCGAGGCGGTGTTATTGATCGCCCAGAGGGCGAGATTATCGCCGACAATGTCCATCACGCTGCTTACCAGATATTCCACGCCGCCATCGGCGAGGAAATTACTGGCGCCGGGCGGAGTGGACGCGGGCTGAATGGTAAATTCGTAGCCGGTGGTAAATGGAACCTCGAATTTTACCGCCGTGGGCATCATCGAGCCGGCAGCCAGCGCCGTCTTCGATATCGCCAGAATGCTGGCGGCATAAGCAAAATCGAAGGTATTAGCGTTAAATTCATTGGCGCTGATGTAGAAGCCGTACTGATCGGCCCCAATTTGCGGGTAATCGTTTACGCAAGGGCATTGAAAACTAGAGTAATTTGTAGTGTCGTAGGAATAGATGTTATAAGTCTGTGTCGGATCGTTCGTCTGGCTGACGGCCAGAAGATACTCGGACATGGGCAAGGGGTTGCCCAGCACATCGTTGGCTTGAACCCTTTGCAAGACAAACCAACGGTCGATATTGACATCGTAGAATACGCGCATGTCGGTGGGGTACACGCCACGAGCGTTGTTGTTGCTTCGGTTGATGGCGGGCGAGACGCCGAACAATTGATTGGTCGACACCACGACGGGCAGCAGGGGCGTGCCGGCAGTGCTATAGACCTGAACGGCGTTATTGATGCCCAGTAATACGAAGCCGTCGCCGGAGGCGATTCCGACGTTAGGTGGTTCCAGGGTCAACTGGTTCCCGCCGTTGGCGTTGCGCTGGTCGTAGTGGGTCAGGCCGGGAAAGCCGAAGCTGCTGGACGACGGATTGACCGTGAGACTCGGGCCCGAAGGGGCAGGCATTGCGTCCGGCAGCAACGGAAAGGCGCTGCGAAAAAGCGGCAAAGGAGTCTTATACCGTTGCGTCCGATGCACTTCCTGATCGAGCGCTAACTCCCGCGCTCTTTGGAGACTTAGGTCACGCCCCGCTTCGATCGCCCGGCCAGTCCGCACGTGGGCCTGGGCCGCCGCCTGGGCTTGGGCGGTAAGATTGACGCTGCGGATCAGGAGCACCTGGCCGGACACATTCAAGCCGGAGTAGAAATGTTGCGTCTGCGCTAGCAGCCCGGTAGCGCCCGTGAGGCAAACGCCCGCAAGAAGCAAATACGGCTTGGTCACGCGCGCCTCTTCATTTTAGAATTCCGCAAGCGCGGCAAAAGACCAGCCGCTAGAAGCACGCCTACCGCCAGGACGAAAATCGACCCGGTCGCCGGCTCCGGCGTCCCCACCGTGGGAACCGACGAGATCGTCAGAATGCCAGGCTCGAATTGGTTGTCGGAGGTACCCACTTCGAATCCAAACGTCTGGCCGGCCAACACATCGAACATTACCGTCCCCGATGCGCCATTGGCCTCGGCCAACGGGAATAACAGGCCGTTCAGGAGATATCCCGCATAGTCCGCATTCCGGCTGTCGAGGGTAGAATAAGACCACATGAACTCAACCACGGCCGAAGTCAGGACCGTGGTGGTCAAGTCCGTGGTTCCGGGCTCGCCGCTGCCGCTGTTGCCTCCAGTCAACACGATGGAGTTCCCAACCATGGCCGCAGACCCATTGGTAAGCTGCGTGTTGGGCATGTTCACCAGCGTGAAGCCGCTGAGCGGATACTGGTCTATGAAACCTGCGTGGGCCAAGGGCGCCAAAGCGACGGACAAAATCAGAATTGCTAAGCACAGGCTAAAGCCTCTGAAAGGTGGCACGGGCTTCAGCCTGTGCTCATGGGCAGCCTTTTTCAGCAGCCTCCTCTCATCCGGCAATGGCGTACTTCGTGTCATGAGTCCTCGTTACAACTAGTCAGTTCGATTGTTGCCATACTTCCCGCAAGTCCGTCAAGGTACAGGACTAACGGTACAAAATTCAATTATTTCGATACCGTGACCTTGAGTAGTGCGTCGTTACTCGACTGCGTAAATCCCGGCGGCGTCACGACCGAAAGTTCCACCGAGCCCTCGCCCTTGGGAACAAACTGCGTCACGGCATGATCGGTACCGCCATGGATGGTCACTCGGGGGTCGATTGAGCCCGCGTCCGGATTGGTGTTCTTCAGGTCCACGTCCAAATCCATTCCCGCCCGCAAGCCCTGGATCGTAATATCCGCGGCCCGGTGGCTGACCGGATCGAGCTGAACGGTATGGATCAAGAGCCGGGTCGGCTTTCCCGACACCGTAGTAAGAAATCCCTGTTGCCTCGCTCCACCTTGCTTAGGGGATCGGAAAAGCTGGCCCTCGGGCAAGGTGAGAGGCCCTACCATAACCACGCCGGACGGCGTGAGCGCGACGGTGGCCATACGGGACCGATAACCGGTCGCGGTTCCCGTGTATGTCACGGTTCCCGATCCGTCCAAAGCCTGGAGAAAATATCTGACCGTGACGGCATTTTCCGGAACCGTAACGGTAATCGTACCGGAACCCTTCTCGGTTTCCGAGGCCGACAGGAGCAATTTTTCAGGATGATCGCTGGTCAAAGTCACCTGGACGCCGCCCTTACCGGCGAATGTCCCCAGGCTCACCGCTCCTCCAATCTGGAGATTCTGGCCGATGAACACGTTTTCCGTGAGGCCAATGCCGGGAGTAGCAACGAGCGCCGTGATCGCGGCGAATTTCGCGCCCGGGCTGAATCCGGCGGGAACGCTCGCCGTCACAGTGGTTTGTCCGGGAGCGATGGGCTGAAAGAGCGTCACCGCGCTGCCCGATCCGCCGGGAACCGTTAGTTTCGGCGTCGCGAGGGAACCCACCGCGGTATCGGAAACGCTCAGATCCACGGCGGCGGACATACCTCCCGCCACAAGTTGCGGAGTGTAGTTGTCCGCACCGCCGACAGCCGCGGAGATGACGTTCAGTTTGACGGCGCGGGAACCGGCCGTGGCTTGAAAGCTGGACTTGGCCCCATGCGGGCCGCTAATCACGATGGCGGAAGGGAGCAGCGTCACCGTTGCAGCGCCGCGCTCGAACCCAGCCGCGCTTGCGGTGTAGGTCACCGAACCGTTGTTGCTCAATCCCTGAACATAAAAATCCGTCGTAGCGTGAAAATTTCCGCGGGCCGTCACCGTGATGGAGGCCGCACCCGCTTCTTCCGGAGTGGCCGAGAAGCGAACCTTAGAGGGATCGTTGCTGGTAATCGTCACGGGCAGCCCCTCGATCGGCGCCGCTTCGCTCAGCGCGACCGTAGCCGAAGTTTCCAGGTTTGCTCCCACGCTTAGGTTGGCCAGCTTGAGTTCCTTGGCGCTACCCGCCGCCGAGGCGGCAATCATGGAGAGCACAAAAACGGCTGGTATGGAAACTTTGAGCATTGACTTTAGACTGGCCGAAGCGATGGAAAAGGGAAATGGGACAATTGGACGGATTCGCTGACCCAGGCGTACTGGTTAGAAGGTTAGGGAAGGCGTGGGCCGCGCCTTCCCCTCAATCACTGCGTTGAGCCTTCAATTCACTTTGATGTTGGTCCCGTAGGTGGAGCTTACGCCTCCCTGGGCCGTAATCGTAGTGACCTGACCCTGCTCGCCCGCAGCGGCGTTGAACTCCAGCGGAGTTCCATCGATACCAACATTGACAGCCACCGGATTGACCGGGGTTACGTTTCCGGCAGTCGGGTTAGTATTGTTCACGTTGACGTTCAGCGTCAGGCCGCCGGCCAGCGCCTGGTGTCCGGTCGGCTTGCCGGTGCCATCGACCAAGGCCATGTACAAGGTCAGCAGTTGCATGGTCCCGTTCGGCACGTTGATCTGGAACCCGGCGTCCTGGCTGAAGGCATTGGGTCCTCCCACATAAGGCAGCACATTTGCGACGCTGATGGAACCGCCGCCGCTGTTGAAGCCGGACGCCGTCGCCGTGTAGCTCGGCGTGGCACCGACCGCGGTGCCCACCCCTCCGTTCACCGCCTGGAGATAGAAGATGACGCTGGTGGTCACACCGTCAGCTCCCACGACGGTGTTGAGTGTGCTCGACCCCGCTTGAGTGGGATCAAGAGAGATCAAGAGACCTGGCTGGGAATGGAGCGTGAGCATCACGCCACCGGGCGGCGGAGGCTCGCCGAGGCCGCAGGAACCCTGAACCTCAAGGGCCGAGCCGACCGTGACAGCTCCCCCAAGGCTAGCTGAGCCCGAACAAGAGATGCCGGGCGTGATGACCTGCACCGGAATGGACTGGCCCCCTTGGGGAGCGATAAACCCACCGGGTTCGGTAACGGTCAACGACCCGCTGGAAACAGCCGTCGGCGTAAATGTGGTCTGCGTGGCGCCAGTTCCAGCCGCGATAATAACGGGTGAAGAGAAGGTGCCAGTGACCGTCTGAACCACGGTCACGCTCTGCGCGTTAGCCACCGGCTGGTAAGCGATGAAAGCTCCGGCACTGGTCACTTGCTCGGAGAATAGGTACACGTTTTGCGCGCCGCCGGTCGGAGTAGTCAAAATTCCGGCGCCCTGCTGTTGAGACGGCCCCGCGATGACAATGGAGGAGGCGGTGAGGTTCGCCGTGGCCGTGGCGTTTCCAAAGCCGTTCGGCGCCATTGCCGTGAAGGTAGCGGAACCAGTTGCGGCGAGTCCGTTCACATAGAACACGTTGCTGAATTCCTGGCCTGCATGAGCAAAGACCTGTATGGAGGACGCGCCAGCCCCGCCAGCAATCGTCGAGAGACTGATGCTTGAACTGGTCGTACTCACCGTGATGTTAATGCCTGAGTTCGGATCGTTGGGGTTACCGGGGACAACGCCGCCGAGGTTGACCTGCACCGGCCCCTGCAGGCCGTTGCCCACGCTGACGTTCGGGAGGCTTGCGGTCGGCTGTGGAACATTGATGAACAGCGAGTTGGCCGGCATGCAACTCGATGGGCAGCCGATCATCGGTGTCGTGGTGAAACCACCGCCGGGACTATTGGCTGAAACGGTGGTGCTCATTGGCGCCGCGACCGGATTAAAGGTCGCATTCTGAGCCGTGTCTCCGCCATTAAAGGTAACGGAAGCTGGAACCGTGCCAGCGTTTGGATTTGTGTTTCCCAAGGACACGATGACTGGATTCTGAGTTATGGTTCCGCCACTGTTGGTGAAGCTATGGTGCACCGCTTGAATCGCAACGAAGTTACCGGAAGCATCCAACATCGCCGAGTTCACCACCAGCGTGGCAGGTATCCCCAGCGTCGCGTTGAAGCTGGCGCCAATTCCATTTCCGCTCTGTTCCGATATGACGAAACCGGAATTGGTCACATTAATCGTGTTCATGCCGGGATCGTAAGTTGTGGCGGGATTGGTGCACGTTCCGGGGTTCGACCCGACTCCTGGGGTATAGGTGAGGTTGAGAGTACCCGTCACTGTCGGGCTACCCGTCCCTCCGCCTTGACCCTCCGCGAAGGCAATTCCCTGTGTGTTCCCGGCGTTAATGACGATAAATGAAGTACCGGCCGGCGGCGCAGTGCCGCCGCCGTATAAGAACAACCTGGAAGAATCGCTGCTGGTAAGCACCACGCAAACCGCGCTGGCGAACTGCGTCGGAATGGTCACCAGGAACGAGGACTCCAGATTCTCACCGACGGTCGTACTGCCCACCACCACCTGGCTGATGTTCTTCAGACTGAACATGGCCACAGGCGTGATCAGGCCCGCCGCCGCGGTTACGGTGAAGGAACCCTTGGTCGAGTTGGCGGTAAACTGCGGGGCCGCTGCGGTGCCAAGCGGACCTGTCATGACACCCACGGTATAGGAGTTGTTGAGGAACAAGCCGCTGGCGCCCGAGCCAGGCATGGGGGCAGTGAACGTCACAGTCACGCCGGAAAGCGGATTACCACCGGCGTCGGTCACGAGCGCCACCAGTGATTGTGCGTAGGCTTGGTTGATCTGGGCTTGTTGCGGCGTTCCGGAGAACGGCATGATGACAGCGGCATTGCCGGCAGCAACGTTAATGTTCGAAGACGTGCCGGTGATGGAAGCATTGACTGTATCGGTTGCCGTTATGGTGGTGTTGGATTCGGCCTTCTTGAGCGTCGCCTGGAAGGTTCCGGAGCCGTTAGACAGCGTAGTATTCGCAGGCAATCCCGCGCCATTCGGGTCGTTGCTAGAGAAGTGCACCGTACCCGTGTAAGTGGTCACCGTTATGTTATTCGAGTCCAGCGCCGTTACCGAGAAGTTGATCGGGAGTCCCGCCGTCGCGTTACTCGGAGCGGTGACCGAGAAATGGGTGGCCGTCCTGGCAACGGTGATCGTCCCGCTGGTCCCGGTGATGGAACCATTCGAAGTATCGGTTGCGGTCACGGTCTGATTCCCGAACGCGTTGAGGGTAACGGAGAACATACCCACGCCATTGGTCAGCGTGGAGTTGGACGGCAGGTTGGCCGTTCCGTCGGTGCTGGTGAAGCGCACCGTGCCGCCGTAAGTGGTGGCCGTGTTATTGTACGCATCCTGCGCGGTCACCGTGATGTTAAACGGCGCCCCCGAATTAGTCATGGAAGGGGCGCCAGTGATGGCGAATTTGGTAGCCGTGCCCGGTCCGACGTTGATCGCTCCGGATGTACCGGTAATCGCCGTGACTGTATCGGTGGCCGTAATTGTCTGACTGGCGTTGACGGTTTTCAGCGTGGCGGAGAACATTCCCACGCCATTAGTCAGCGTCATATTGGCGGGCAACACAGCAGCGCCATCGCTGCTGGTGAAGTGCACGGTGCCGGAGTAAGCGGCGACCGTCATGTTACCCGAACTCAGCGCGGTAACCGTGAAATTAAACGGCGATCCGGCGACTGCGTTGGAGGGCGCCGACACCGAGAAGTGGTTTGCGCCCGGTACTACGGAAATCGAACTCGACGTGCCAGTGATGGAACCATTCGCGGTGTCGGTAGCGGTGACCGTCTGGCTGGGAGGCGTATTCAAGGTGACTGAGAAGATTCCCACGCCGCTAGCCAGCGTCGCGTTGCCGGGCAACGAGGGGCTGCCGTCGGTGCTGGTGAAGTGGATGGTCCCGCCGTAGGTGGTGGCCGTGTTATTGAACTGATCCTGGGCCGTCACCGTGATATTGAAGGGTGCGCCGACCGCCACGGAAGAGGGAGCCGCGACTACGAAATGCGTGGCTGCCGCAGGTTGAACGGTCAATGGAGAGGTCACGCCGGTGATGGAAGGCGTCACCGTATCGGTGGCTATAATGTTCTGAACGCCGGCTCCCTTCAGCGTGGCGGAGAAATTTCCAACGCCGTTCGTCAAAGTTGAGTTGGCGGGCAAAACGGCCGCCCCGTCGCTACTGGTGAAGTGAACCGTCCCGCTATAGCCAGCGGCGGTTGCGTTGTTGCCGTCGAGCGCGGTTACGGTGAAGTTGAAAGCGGTCCCAGCCGTGGGCGAAGCCGGCGCGGAAACGGAGAAGTGCGTGGCGCTGGTTACCACTGGAATTGAAATGGCGCCGTTGATCGAGCTGGTGCCCGTATCGGTTGCCGTGACCGACTGGGTGCCGGCGGTCTTCAATGTTACTGGGAACGTCCCCACGCCGCTCGACAGGGTCGAATTCCCCGGCAGGACGGCCAGACCGTCACTGCTGGTAAAGTGTACCGTTCCGGCGTAGCCGGTCGCGGTGTTGTTGAAGGAGTCCTGCGCGGTCACGGTGATGTTGAATGCTATTCCGCCGGTTGCGTTGGCTGGCCCGGTGACCAAATAGTGCGTGGCCGCACCCGGATTATTGGTCAAGTTGAAAGTTGCGTTCGGTGCGGGGCTGGCGGCAACAGTCACGGTATATGACCCGAGCTTGCCATTCGCGGTAAATGTGCCCGCAGTAGCCACACCATTGGCATTGGTGTTTACCGTGATCGTACCCATACCGTTGGAGAACGTTCCGCTCTGGCCATTGCCGCCTGCTATGGCGGTGAAAATCACCGGAGTGCCAGGTACTGGCGCCGAATTACCGTCCTTCACGGTCACCGCCAATGGGGTACCGAAAGCGGCCCCGGCGGCCGCCGATTGCGTCGCGCCGCCGTTGATGGTGATGCTGGCAGGCGTTGCGGGCGCAACGGTGATGCTGGCTGTGGTGGACGCGACGTTTGCGGTCGTCGTGCTCGCCGTTACAGTGGTTTCGCCCGGACCCGCGCCGGTGACCGGAACGTTGACGCTGGTGGCGCCGGTGGCAAAGGTTACTGAAGCAGGAGTCGTCACGACCCCGGCTGGGCTGGAACTCAGGTTGATAACCAGACCGGCCGGAGCGGGCGCCGACAGGTTCAAGGCGAGGTTAGTCGTCGCCGACCCGATAATGTTGGCGCTGGCCGGCACGAAGTTAATAGTCGCGGCGACTTTCACCGGCTGATTAGCCGACACGTAGCCCGTGGCGACCGCATTGATCGTTACGGTGCCCAGATTTAATCCGGTTACCGACGGCTGGTTCGTCGGTTGAGTTTGGCCGCCGCTCACGGTAACGCTGGCGGGCGAAATGGTCACCTTCGTCGTGTCGGTGCTCATCAGCATAACGGTTACGCCGCCCACTGGCGCGGGAGAACTCAGCATCACCGGGAAACTAGTTGATTGACCTAGGGTCAAAGTAACGTTGCTCGGCAGAACCACCATTCCCGGTGGCAGGACGGTGACCGGCGCCGTGGCGTCGGGGACATTGGGCAGGTTGCTCGCATGGACGGTAGTTGTGCCGCCACTAACACCGGTCACCGGCAAAGTGACGCTGGTAGCGTTGGCGTTGAAGTGAACAGTCGCGGGGACCGTGGCGACCGTCGGATCGTCCGTCTTGACGTTCACCGTCAAACCGCCAGCGGGAGCTGGCGCGGAGAGGCCCAGCGAGACATTCAGGGTGTTCGTACCGTTGACAACAATTGGGTTCGGGAAGTAGCTGAGGATGTCGGCAACAGTCACCGTTTCCGTGTCGCCGATCAGGCCGAACGCGGACGCGGTAACCGTGGTTGTTCCGAAATTAATTCCATTCAGCTTGAGCACTGAAGAGGGAGTGGTCGCCCCCGCGGGGATAAATACGTTCGCCGTGCTGAGGGTGGCGAAGGTCGAATTCGCAACGCTCAACGTCACGAAGATACCGCCGGCCGGCGCCGGCTGCGCCGAAGTTACGGGATACGCTACAGACGTTCCCGGAGAGACTATGACGTTGGCGGGCAGGAAGATGTCGCGCGTGATGGTGACCGTCACGGCTGCCGTGGTATCCGGCAGATTCGGAAGCGAACTGGCGTGGATGGTGGCCGTACCGCTCGACACGCCGGTTACCGGGACCTGGACACTGGTAGCACCAGCGGGAACATTGACCGTGGACGGGACCGTAGCCACACCGGTGTTGCTCGAGCTGAGATTGATGGTCACGCCACCCAATGGCGCGTGCCCTGACAAGGTCAGGGTCAGGTTCTGCGATGAGGTTCCGTTCACAGTTAACATCGGCGGGTTAAAGGCCAACGTGCCGGTTACTTGCACGGTTGTACTGCCTGGAGTAAACCCGGCGCCCGAAGCCGTGATAAGAGCGGGGCCGAAGGAAACACCGGTCACCTGGGGCTGCGTGCCTGGCGTGGTCTGTCCGGCGGGAATGACGATCGACGCTGGCGAGATAGTAGCGACCGCGGTGTTTCCGCTTTGCAGCGTTACCGTCAGGTCGGCCGGCGTCGGGGTGGAGAGAGTTATGGGTAAAGGCGCGGACTGACCTGCCGCCAAAGTCACATATTGAACTCCAATGGAGCCGATTGGGGGCGTCACCGTCACACTGGTGGTGGTGTCCGGCAGATTAGGCAGAGAACTGGCGTGGATAGTTGCGGAGCCTTGAGCAATGCCGCTTACCGGCACGTTCACGCTGGAGGCGTTACCAGCGATCATCACCGTGGCTGGCACGGTTGCCGCCGCCGTATTGCTGGACGATAGATTAATCACCACGCCAGTAGCTGGAGCGGCCGGACTAATCAGGAGCACCAGATTCTGTACCGCTCCCGTCGTAACCGAGGATGTCTGGACGGCAAAACTGAGCGACCCGATTACCTGCACTTGACCGCTGCCAGAGGCATACCCGGACGCACTCGCCGTAATCGTTGCCGATCCGAAATTCACTCCAGTCACCTGCGGCTGAACGGAAGGCGTGGTTTGCCCGGCGGAAATGGTCACCATCGCCGGCGAGACGGTGGCGTTGGCGGAGTTGCTCATCAACATTACTGTCACGGTGGTGGGCGCGGCTTGCGGCAAGCTAACCGGGAACGCAACCGATTGGCCGATCCCGGCCATCAAGCTGGAAGGTACGTTCAGCGAGCCCTGGGTGGCTACGTTTACCGAGGCCGTGGTGTCGGCCAGATTCGCCGAACTCGCATGAATCGTGGCCATGCCTGTCGACCCAGCAGTAACGGGTACATTGAGGCTGGTCGCGTTTGCGGGAAAACTCAGGCTCGCGGGCACCGTGGCCACATTGATGTTATCGGAACTGAGGTTCACCACGAGACCCGCCGGAGCCGGGCTCGACAGGGTCAGGTTCAGATTCATGGTGGCGCCCGTGGCCAGGGTCAGAGTGGCTGGAGAGAAGCTAAGCGTGTCGCTGACCGTAATCGATTCCGTGGCGCCGATCAAGCCGTTGGCCGAGGCGGTAATCGTGGCCGATCCGAAATTGACTCCAGTTGCCACGGGCTGGGTGGCCGGGGCGGTGGCGCCTTGCGCAATCGTCACGGAGGCGGGAACGGTGACTTTAGTTGTGTCGCTGCTCATCAGCATGACTGTGACGCCGCCGGCGCCAGCGGGCGTCGAGAGACTCAGCTGCAGCGGTACGGTCTGATTGGTGCCGACCGTCGCCTTGGAAGGCAGATTGATTTGCCCCAGGTTAGACACGTTCACTCCGATAGAAGTGGTGGTGTACCCGGGCGAGCCCGCGGTTATCGTGGCTCCGCCGACTGCCAGACCGGTAACGGTAAACGAACCGGTGGTAGTTCCAGTAGCCACTTTCACTGACGGCGGTTCTACATCGACGGTGCCCGACGGGCTGGAACCTAAATTCACCGTCACGCCGGGAAATGGAGCCGGCGCGTTGAGGGTGATTGTGCCGTTAATTGTTTTCGAAAGTCCAACGGTGGGTGAATCCAGCGCTAACACAATGGCCGGAGTGATCACGTTGACCGTTGCGGTCGCAGGCACCAAGCCCTGAGCAGCTGCCGTAATGCTAGTGGTCCCGACATTGCCCGGCGTGACCGCAATCGACGCGCTCGAACCGCCGGCGCCGACCAGAATCGTGGCCGGAACGCTGGCGATGGTTGGGTTGTTGCTAAGAAGGTGAACGATCTGGCCATTGACGCCGGCCGTGACCGACAGAGTCAGTGTGAGCGTACCGGATACGCCGCCCGCGTTACTAATCGACAGTGGATTGGGCGAGAGGGTGATGGTCGGCATGGTCGACGCGGTGACCATTACGTTCACGGGAATGCTGGATTCGTACCCGTCGTTCACGATGAGCTGCACGACATAGGCGCCAACCATGTCGGCGATAAAGTTCGGCGACACGGTGTTGGCTCCGGACAGGCTGGCATTGCTGCCAGGAGGTGCGCTTAGCAGTGTCCAGGAATAAGTAAGTGGTTGATGATTGGAGTCCGACGAAGCGCTGCCAGTCAGCGTTACCGTCGTTCCCGGCGTCACGCTCTGATTCGGTCCAGGGTTGGCGATGGGCGCAACTCTGCTGGTCGAGATCAGCACGGTCGAGGGAGTGCTAGAGACGAAGCTGTTGTTCGCGATCAATTGAACCACATACATTCCGGCCAGGTCGGCAGTGAACGTCGGCGCCAAGCTGGTCGCATTGGTCAGCGTAGCGGTGCTTCCCGGAGGCTTATTCAAGAATGTCCACTGGAACGTCAGAGGATAATTCTGCGGATCCGACGCCGTTCCGTGGAGCGTCACCACAGTGCCGTCCGTCACCATCTGAGCATTGCCGGCGCTGGCAACGGGAGGCAGTATGGTGTTGGAAGTGATGGTCACGGTAGACGCAGTGCTGTTTACCCCGCCCGCTGTGACGATTAATTGCGCGACATAGGTGCCCTGAACGTCGGCGACAAAGGTCGGATTCACGATGTTCGGATTACTCAACATCGCAGCGCTTCCCGCGGGGAGCGTGATCAGGCTCCAGGAATAGGAGAGCGGGAGGCCATTTTCGTCGGTCGATCCGGAACCATTTAACTGAACCGTCGCGCCCTTCGCAATCACCTGATTTTGCCCGGCATTCGCAACGGGAGGAACGTTTTGTGAGGTGACTGTGACATCGGAAGGCATGCTGTCAGACATGCCGTCATTCACGATCAACTTGATCGTATAGGCCCCGACTTCGTCGGCTACAAAGGATGGCGTTACGGTGTTGGCGCCGGTCAGGGTCGCATTGCTACCGGCTGGAGATTGCATGATCGTCCACGCATACGTGAGCGGTTGTCCGTCCACATCGGTCGACCCGCTACCGTTCAGCAGGACAGTGGAGCCGACTATAACCGTCTGAGGAAGACCGGGATTTGCGACCGGCGCCGTATAGGTAGTGCTGATGGTCACGTCCGCGGTACCGCTGCCCACTCCATTGTTGACAGTGAGCTGGATCACATAGGTACCTTTGACATCGACTACAAATGAAGCCATGACCGAATTTCGGTTCGCGATGGTGGTAGAGCTGCCCGCGGGACGCGAGACAAACGCCCACGCATACGTTAACGTGCCGACTCCGCTGGGGTTAGTCGAGCCACTGCCATTAAGCATCGCAGTTGAACCCACCGCCACGGTCGCATTCTGCCCGGGGTTGGCGACCGGGTTAACCGGCGTGGTCGTAAATGTCCACTCCAGGTTATTGAAGCTAAAAGTGACGGTACGGTCCACCAAAATCGTAAAGGTATTGCTGCTGGTGACCTGGCTGTTGGCGGGCACCGGCGCGAAGGTCAGAAAATCTTCTCCAGAGATAGTCCGGAAGCTGAAGGGATTGAGGGTGGTCAGCTTGGCGGTAACGCTGGCGAAGGGCACGCCGGGATTGACCAGGTCGGCCCGGTAAGTGACCTGAAACTGCGTGGCGGTAACGGCGGTCTGGTTTATGATTTGGTAATTAGTAACGGATTGGTTCTGAGCCGAGCCTTGACCAAACGTCATGGACGAAACTATTAAGAATAGAACTACCGCTGCCACCGAAGAAAAATGACGCATAACAACCTCGTAAAAAATTCCGACTCGACTCATTTAAAATTCCAGACCTAAAATTCCGGACTTGTCTCGCGCGCCTCGGTCAACCCAACCTTCCGAGCAATGTCTCGCTGGCCTGGGCGTTCTTCACTACAATTGCTGCCGCGGCTACTTTCCGCCACAAACCGGACGCCAATAGGCTCAGTCCCACGGACCAAAAACCAAACGGCTCCGGAGTGGCCAGGGCGCCCGCGACCAGAATGGTCGCGCCCGATTGGACTAAATTTTCGAACATCCCGGAACTGTTGACGTTATAAAGAAAGAATGGTAAAGTTCCCGGCTGTCCGGTGGCGCTGAGAGTGGCGTCAACTTCAAAGGGGCCGATCGGCGAGGAAGCCGGTCCACTGCTCGGTTCCTCCACGATAAAGTCGCCGGTTGTCCCTGGGGGGTTGCCCGGTTGAAGCGCTACAATGTTGAATCCCGCGGGCCCCGACGGGTTTGATAGCGATAGGTAAACGGCCGGATCAAATTCGATGTCGAGCGCCTGCCCTTGAGCCAAGTCGAAACCGGTCAATTGGAAGGTGTACTGAAAGGTGGCCGGGCCCAGAGCAGATATTTGCTCCTGAACCGTGCCGCCGCTCGCGGACCAAGCCAGCGAACCGGCTACCACCAGAAAGGACATTCGCAGCATCGCTTATCTCTCCGCATCTCTTTCCTGCCGTGTCTTCTTTCTTGCGCTATCCACTTTTCCTGGAAACTCCAAGAGATTCACTCTCCGTGCCGCGCACGGTTAGAGTGAATCTCCAGCGCCCAGTCAATTGTTAACTAACCTGTCACTCAACTGGCTCCCCGCGCTTAGCGCGAGGCGGTGCTCTTCGATCGCGCCGCCGCGGCCGTAACTTCCGCGTCAATCATTTTGCGCCAATCCTCGGCCGAGAGATTGCCGCTGACAAACCGCCCGTTGACGAAGAAACTCGGAGTCCCTTCGAGCCCGAACTGTTGCCCTTCCTTCAGCGTGCCTTTGACCTTCTCGGCATGATCGCCCGCGTCCAGGCACTTGTCGAACGACTCGCCATCCAGTTTCAGCTGGCGGGCGCCCGCCTTCAGTTGCTGAAGCTCAAACTGTTTGGTTGCGTACAGGTGGTCGTGATATTCCCAGAATTTGCCCTGATCGCCGGCGCAGAGGGCCGCTTCAGACGCCTTCTGGGCGTGGGCATGCATCGGCAGCGGCACGTCTTTGTAAATCAGGTCCACTTTTCCTTGATTCTCGGCCAGCACTTTTTGCAGAATCGGTTCGGCTACCTGGCAATAAGGACATTCGTAGTCGGCATATTCGACGATCGTTACCGGCGCGTGGGCATCGCCACGGACCGGGATTTCCTTCACGGCCACCTCGGCGCGGGGCGGACTGATGAGCAATTCGATCTTCGCGTTCTGCCGAAGAGACGCCATGTAGGCCGCTTTAGCCTTGGCGATGCGAACTTCACGAAGGTGCCCGACAATCTGTTCCCTGACCTTCTCGTAAGGCTCCGTCGTGTCCACGCCTTCGTAGTAAACCCGTAACGCTTCCTCGGATGGATCTTTGGCGATGGTGCTGTTCACGTGGCGATCGAGCAACTGCTCTACCGTCAGGTTTTCTTTTTGCGCCTCGCGTTGGAGTAAGTAGTCGTCCACAAACGACAGGACGACCTTCTTTTGCCCTTCATAAAAAGTGTTCCGGGCATGAAATAGAGCAGAAGGATGCATGCGCTCGAGGTCGGCCAGAGTTAATTTGTTGCCGTCAATCGCGACCAGAGGCGCGTCTGGCGAAACATCTCCGGCCATCGCCGCGGCGAAAGAAGCCGGGACCAGCGCCGAACACACGAAACCTAGAGTCAGAAGAGTTTTTCGAATCATATTTTTGGCTTTCGGTTGGGATTTTTTACTTAATTGAAGAAATTCGGGTAACCGTGAGTTAAGAAATCCACGATTACCCGATGACTAACGGTTACAGCTAACTAACATCACTAACAGCGAACTAGTTGGTGTTCGATGTTGCGCCGAGTCCGTTGGCCGGGCAGCCAGCGCAGATACCGAAGCCGCTTCCATCGCCCTGGATGAAACCGCAGTACGACGTGATGTGCGTCAATTCGGCAGCCGACAGGTCGGCATAAGAGAACGCAGTCTCGGTCACCGCATAGCTAGGAGCGGCGGTCGACGTGTTCTGGTGCAGCGTGGTGCCCCAGGCAAGCAGACCGTGCGCCAAGCCAGTAACGGCCGACGCATTGCAGGCGCCCGCGCTGGCCACGGCCTTGATCACAACGGCCGTCGGAATGGCGGGAGTCAGAGGATTGCTGATCAGCGATTTCACAACGGACAAGGACACCAAACCGTTCGGAGTTACAGTGCAGGTGCAGCAGGAAATCAACTCTTCTTGCGGATCGAACGTGTACAGATTGATGCAAAGGTTCTGCGACACGCCGTTGGCAACGGTGGCGCCGGAGTTGGTGAAGTTGACAAAGGAATCACCGATGTTCAGGTTGGCGGCGTACTTGACTTGAAAAGTATCGTCCGCGAAAGCAGCCGTGGATAATGCCAGGGCCGCGAGAGCAAGTGTAAAACGCATGTGCATGGTAACTAGAAACCTCCGATTGCGACAGTAACATCCCCTAGGAATCCGTTCAATCCTCTATTTGGGCTAGCCAAGAGGCTTAGAACGGCGTGATTAATTACGCTATGTCCTTCATTTTTATACTCGGAAAATCGGCTTTTCCAACTTGCGAAGCGGTTTAGATCCGCCCGTCTAGAGACCGTAACGCGGACGTGAAGAGTACTAGTAGTTTCGTTTCCTGTGCTTCTCTCTCCGCGCTTAGCGCTTGCAAACACGGATCTTAGGGCATAGGACCCCATTCCGTCGATGCGCGGTTCCCTGGAAACCGCGAAGGCGTGCGGAGTAGCGGCGTAGTCACGATAGCGGTCTCTCACAGTGCTTAGAATCATGCAGTTTCGGTTGTCGATAAATCTCAGTTATGAAATGGTTTGAGGTTAATTCTGCTTCGGCTTAGTGGTCGTTACTAACCGACCGGGCACCCAGGACTCGGGAGATATGCCCGCTCAGCTCGCGGAGCGCGTCATCGAGATCCTCGAGCCGGCTTCCTAACGTGGTTAGATCTTCACCCAACGAGACGGTCGTCTTATTCAAAGTTTGCATCCTATTGAGAACCGCATCTCGTCCGAACTCCGAGACACTCCGCACTCCGTGCAGTTCGCACGTGCTCCGGAGTGCCTCATATTCCGCCTCTGAGAGGCGAAACGTGACTAAGCGGGTGAGTCTTTTCAGAGGGGTCACGGCTATTCGTCCAATCGTTTCTTATTGATCTGGCCTGCTGCGATTAGGTGACCGGTCTTCTAGCGGTCAGTCGGTCGTTCTGGCTTTCGGCTATACAAACCCTTCGGCTATACCAACTACGACATGCGCTGGAGAGCAAGAGAGTAAGGGTGCATCGTGGCCGGCGTCGGGACTCGGCGCGAGGAAAGCGGGCGAATCCACTCCCGGTCAATCTCGATCAAGATTGACCGGTTCAGTAAATTGACCGACAGGACCAATCTGGCGGAGTTCTTCAGCTCCAGCACCCGGCCAGTCAACCCCATAAGCGGACCTCCATCCATTTCCACCACTTCACCCACAGCCAAGTGAGGCCAAGGCTCCAACGGTTGGCCACAGTTCACAGCGACCTTGAGCGCCGCTACCTCTTCATCTGGAATGGCGGCCGGCTCCTTACCGCAACGGACGATATCGATCAGCCCTGGCGTACTCAGGACATGCGACCGCGTGCCGGCCTCGAACCTCGAAAAGACATATCGCGGAAACAAGGGGAAGCTGACATCCGCCTTGCGGTCGGCCCACTGCCGCTGCTCGGAATAAAGCGGAAGAAAAGTCTCAAGACCTTTGATTCGAAGGGTGGACTCCACTACTTTCTCGTGGCGGGGTTTTACCACCAGAGCGAACCACTGGGCATTAGCCACCTAAGACTCCTTGTATTCGGCTGGCTCGCCTGGCCTGGATTCGGGCAGGGCTTCGCCATACTCACTTACATTTTGTATTCCCTTTGTAATCGATCAAGCCCTAAGTTTGATTACAAAGAGTTACCTACGAAGTGCAATTCTGCACCGTAGCGCCGTATTTGTCAACGGCAAGTTGGGTTAGGCAGCCTCCGCGACAGTGGCGAAACTGGAGTTGCGTTATGCCTGTAAACATATGATTTAATTAGTCTTATTCCGTTGCACCAAACTGCGCTTAAGATCGCCAACCAGGATACTAGTACTAAACCGCCCATTGGTAGATGTTGGGCCAGTCCGAAATGGCTATCCCGGCATTCTTCGTAAAATAACCCATTGGGCTACGCCCCCAAACTCACGAGACAGACATGCGGTTCCCGGCGCTCTGACTTTCGTAAGATTCGATGCTGGCAGCGTGACCTGAGCCTTCAGCCATAGCGCGAGCTGCGCAGGCGCTCCGGCGATCGATCGGGTTCCGCGCGCTAACCCTCGCGCTCGCGAAACGCCACCTATTGAGGCGTTTGCAAGCGGCCGGGCGAAATGAGCCCACAAGTACTGGTTGCATGAACCGATTGGTATGGGATTTGGGTACTGCTCAAAACTGCACCGACGGTTCAGGTTTCCAGTCCGACGGCGGTGATATGCTGGATTTGGCCAGGGAAACCTCGCCCAGGTCGAGACGCTAACTCCAGGTGCTCAAAGAGGCTTTGAATCAACACATGAAATCAGCAATCCTTCTCTGCGCGATGATGTTTTCCGCCGTGACTGCTTTCTCCCAGATGACTGACGAAAAGAAGGTGCTCGAAGAGAAGGCGGTTCTGGCAGTGGAGCATAACTGGCTGGAAGCCAATAAGACTGCCGATTCCAAAGCGCTCTGGAAAATGCTCCGCGACGATTATCTCGAAGTAAGCCTTAGCGGCCAGATTCTCAACAAGGCCGAAGCGCTGAAGGCCGCGGACGATGACGCTGCCAACCCCAAGAAGGCCGGCGGCACCCAAATTTCGATCAGTGCGGTCCGCGTCCGCTTTTATGGGGATGTAGCGGTGCTCACCGCCGCCGGGATGGTCGGTGGTCCCAAGGGGACGCCCGTCCGGCTCACGCACGTCTTGGTCAAGACTCAGGATCAGTGGCTGTTGACCTCAGCGCAGACCACTCGGATTGCTCCTTTAACAACCCATCCCCCTGCTAAGATCGAGCGGGCGCATTGACCTCGTCGCGGACGATACCCGCGCTTGGGTTTTGCCGAAAACCATTCCTTGTAGCAGTCCGCTAGGCGCATTAAGCTCGTCGCGCCCGATACCCTCGCTTGAGGGTATGTTGCATCCCCTAGACCACATCAAATCGTAATTAGTGCATAGTTCTGTGCCGTCTAAGAGTTTTGCCACTAATTGGTACTTGTATCGCAGTAAGACCCCGGGGGAATCTTGAACCTTGAGGGGTCGAACTCTGATGACCGAGTACCCTCATTTTCGGGTTAGTCGAGCCTACTACTAGGGTATTTTCCTCAAGTTACCCGCGCACCAGTGACGGCGTACTCCCGATCGGGAGAGAACAAGTCTTGAACTTGGCCACTGTTTTGTATCTGGTACGGCCGATATGTAGTAGACGTGTCTGGATACAAGGATTTGAACGAAGATGAAATCTTACCTCCGCTTTCTCTTGCAGAATGCTGCAGTGGCCTCCGCATTTCTAGTCTTGACCGCGAATAGCGCGCCAGGACAAACGATCACCCACCAGGTGGCTGCTCCTCCCGGAACCAGTTGGTGTGCTGACAGTCTGATCGACAGTCTGATGTCGGAAATTAACCTAATCCGTTCGCAATACAATATTCCAGCTTTGACCATGGACCCCGTCGGCATGAAGGACGCGGATCTGCGTGCGATTCAATTCAGCGCATATATGGCGACTAATCCTCCGGGATCGCCTGGGTTCAATCCGCATACAGGTTACGACACCACAGCCGCGAGCGTAGGCTACGACCTGATCGGTGAAGACCTGGCTTATGAGACCACCGCGCCCAGCTACGTCGTTTATGTAGACTGGGCCGATCCGCTGCACCTGGCCGCTCTGTTGGCAACCGACGCCAACGTAATGGGCGTTTCCTGTATTTATGCAAACGGCGGGATTGGTTACATTACATATGAACCGGGCTACAACGCATCCGCGCCAAGCCCCACTCCAACACCGACTCCGACTCCGACCCCAACTCCCACGCCTACCCCAACACCCACGCCGACGAGCCCTCCTGTGCTGAATACACAAGAGGCGGAATTCCTGACGCTGATCAACAACTATCGAGCCCAAAACGGCGCCGGCCCATTGCAGGTATCCGAGGCATTGGAAATGTCATCGCAGTGGGACAGCGCGGACATGGCTACCAATAACTACGCCAGCCATACCGATAGCCTCGGCCGGAGTCCGGCTACCCGGTTGGCGGCATTCGGTTACCCTTACTCTCCCTGGGGCGAGAATATCGCCGGTGGCTATTCCGACGCTCAAACGACATTCAATCAATTTGCGACAGCCTGCGACCCGGACTCGAACGGTAACTGCACCTACGAGCACCGCGCCAACATGCTCAATCCGAGTTTTGTGGTAATCGGTATTGGAAACGCCTATAGCGCTACCTCCACTTACAGCTGGTATTGGACCACCGATTTCGGTGGCGTGCTGGATCAGACCATATCGCCAACCCCCAGCCCGACTCCAACTCCGACTCCCACTCCAACTCCTACCCCCACACCGACGCCAACTCCTACCCCGACGCCCACCGCGCCGCCGGCCATCGTGTCCTTCACAGCCTCGGCCACGACCGTCGCGCCAGGGCAGTCGGTCACCCTGTCCTGGAGTGTCACTGGCGCCACCAGCATAACGCTGGATAACGGAATCGGGTTTGTTACCAACCAGACTTCCGTAACCGTCACGCCCAGTCAGAACTCGATCTACACGTTGATTGCGACCAATAACCTGGGAAGTGCGGTGTCGCGTCTAACCGTCTGGGTGAGCCAGACACCCACCCCCACTCCGACACCAACGCCTACTCCGACGCCGACACCTACGCCGGCGCCCAATCCAACTGCGCCGCCCACGATCGTCTCGTTCACGGCATCTTCCACCTCGGTGGCCCCTGGACAATCCGTCAAGCTGTCCTGGAGTGTGACCGGCGCGACCAGCATCACGCTGGACCACGGAATCGGGTTCGTGACTAACCAGACTTCCGTAACGGTTGCGCCCACGCAAAACACCTTGTACACCTTGATTGCGACCAACAATCTTGGCAACGCGGTGTCGCGTCTTACGATCTGGGTGAGCCAGAACCCGACGCCAACTCCGACGCCGACTCCAACGCCAACACCGACTCCAACGCCAACTCCCAATCCGACTGCGCCTCCGGCAATCGTGTCGTTCACGGCTTCGTCCTCTTCGATCGCGGCTGGCCAATCGGTCACATTGTCCTGGAGTGTTACTGGCGCAACAACCATCACTCTGGACCATGGCATAGGGTTCGTCACCAACCAGACCTCCATAAAGGTTGCGCCCACTCAAAACACGTTGTACACATTGATCGCAACCAATAACCTGGGCAACGCGGTATCGCGCATTACAGTTTGGGTCAACCCGAGTGCAAGTTACCTGCCATCGAAAATCGGGAACTGGCACGCCACGCCTGGCGCCGGCATCTTCACGGTTGCCGTCCGAGTTGGAGAAAACGAACGGATGTCAGCCGATCGCGGGATGGCGATCTGGCGTCGATTCGATAGCTAAGCTGAGCGCCCCAAAAAAAAGTGGCCGGTTGATTCGGTAGAATGCAGCCGGCCCGTCCCCATAATGCGGGGCTTCGCCAAGGATTGTAGAAAAGCAGACCGATAGAGGACGCGAATGGGCGCTTGTTTTTTGCGTTTGATCGCCACCTGGCCTCTGTCGCCGGTTTGTTCTGCAATCAGACTAAGCCGTGGCGGTTAGTCTGTAAATAGTACGCGCCTTCCAGTACCGCCTTTTGCTCCCAGTACGATCAACGCAGAGTGAACTTAACGTCAATGTAAGTAATTACCTCGACCGGCTGACCGTTGAAGAATGTGGGCCGGTAAACCCATTTGCGGACTGTTTCCTGAGCCGCGTCCGCGAGCATTTCGGGACCGCTTACGAACTGGGTACTGGTGACCCGGCCGTTCTTGTCAATGACCGCGTGAAGCTGGACCGTTCCCTGAATCTTTTGTTGCTCCGCGGCCGGAGGATACACGGGATCGGTCTTGGAGATCAACTTAGCTGCCTGAGCGTCCGCAGCCACGCGAAGCCGTTCCGGATTCTTGAGCTTTTGGGCTTGCTTGGCCTTCTCTGCCCACTGCAGGCTCTGCGCGATATCGGCGCGATACTGCGAATCCGTATCGCTCAAGTCTGCGCGCAGGCGCGCCACCCAACTCATGGTGGCCAGCGCATCCGCGTAATCCGGGTCGATCTCCAGCGCCTCGCTGAGGTTGGTGGCCGCGGCGTCTATCGCGCGGCCATACTTGGCGGTCAACTCCTGCCGGACTGCGGCGTCCGCCAAAGGGCCGGCGGAATCGAGTTTGAGACCGAGTTTGGTTCTGGCCGAAAGCCAGGCGGGCGAGAACCGAAGCCAATCGATCAGTCCGAGCGAATAAAAGGCTTCTTTCGATCGAGCGTCCAACTCGATCACGCGGTGATACCAGTCCCTGGCATCTTCGAGTTTCGGTTGCCGGTTGGCTTCCGGCAGCGCCTGGGCTTCCTGGAGGCTCAGCGTTCCAAGGCTCCGCAACGCGGTCATGTTCCTCGGATCGGTCTCGAGCACGCGCCCGAATTCGGCTCTAGCTTTTTCCGCGAGCGCGGCATTGCCAGGCGCGAGGGATGCGGGCACGTATTGGGCTAAGTAGGCACGGGCCAGCGCCAGCCGCGCGCCGAGGTCGTCCGGAGCGAGGCCAGTAGCCTGCTGGAAATCCACGACCGCCTCCGGATAACGGGCATTACTGAAATCCAACCCTCCCTTATCCATCCAGCCGCGAAAATCGTTTGGCTTCGACGGATCCTGGGCGAGAACCGGCCATGTAGCAGAGAGGAGGAACACCAGAGCTAGACGCATGATTGCTAGTGTCGTGCATTGACCCCTGTGCTGAGCTGCGCGTTCTGCCGTTCCACTCAAGCCAGTGCTTTTGACGTCGAGAAAAGCGGCGGCAGGCTCGCGAGATCGCAACCCTTCCGTCAGACCGCAATGAAGATCTTCATCAGCGAGGAAGCGCACCGTCACTGCGGCTATCGAAGATAGGTCTTGCCGAGCGGCTTCCAGGCGCCCTAAGAGTTCAGGATTAGTTTGGCTTATCCGGAGTGCCGATTCGAACATTGATGTGCTACTCGTTCTCCGGGTAGTACGCGATGGCCCCATAGATCTGGGAGAGATTGAGAGTAGAGAACGCTTGCGCGAGCTCCTCCGGGGATGCGCCTGGACGAAATGTGCCGTAACCGACATAATGAAACACTCCTGATTTTTGGTGAAGAAAGACGTAGGAAGTGCAAACTCTATTTCCGCAAGACACTCCAATGACTCGGTCTGAACTGCCGTTCCCCTGAACATCCCGTATACTCTCTCTAACCTGGTTCTCCCCAGCTGTGCCGGTTCAGCGTGAAATGGAGACGGTGGGTTCCCGGTTAGTGAGTATTCCGCCCTGCGGGCGGGGATTTTCAAGGCATCCGGGTCTACCGATCCGATGCGTTTTGGGACGGGCGCGCAAGGCGAACTTCCGCGCTCGTGAACATCGTCTCGATGAGCCCACCAGGCTATCCC
>DATFZA010000198.1:0-5991 GCA_035314765.1 Bryobacteraceae bacterium | reverse complement strand
GGCACCAGAAGATTGGGAATGCCTCCTTTCTGTGCGCAGACGGCCATCGAAAGCACGCCGCGCACCGGCTTCAGCGATCCATCCAATGACAATTCGCCGACCAGCAGATGTTCCTCCATCCGGCCCACGGTACCCATCGCGCCCAAGATTCCCAGCGCCATCGGCAAATCGAACCCCGCGCCTTCTTTGCGCACGTTGGCGGGCGCCAGATTGATGGTCACGGATTTGTTCGGGTATCCGAAGCCGGAGTTCATCAACGCCGACTTGATCCGCTCCCGGCTCTCACGCACGGCCGTGTCCGGCATCCCAACCGTGACAAAATCGCGGGCGGAGCCGCCAGCGTACATGTCTACTTCCACGTCGATGACGTGGGCTTCTATGCCAAAGACAGCGGCGCTACGGGTGCGGAATAAGGGCATGCCGCCAAGGTAGTGGCGGATGAGGCGCTTTTATCTCCCAATGGATCGGATCCCGGTCACGGCGCTAGAAAATTTCCCCAAGCCCAGCAATGGCAATCACTTCCACCGAATCCAGCCATCCTCGCAGAGCCGTTTTTCGCCCGTCGCCTGCTATCTTCATAGCGAAAGGATTCAATTCAACCTATGCAGACCGGTCCCCGCACCGCCGAAGGCAAAGCCGCTTCTTCCATGAACGCCCTGTCCCACGGCCTAACTTCAAGAATGGTGGTTCTCCCAAGCGAAGACCCCGCTCAATTTCAACATCTCCGGCGCTCTCTGCTCAAAGAGCATCAGCCCTCCACCCCGACAGAAAAGCTGTTGGTTGAGGAAATGGCTCAAGCCCACTGGCGCTTGGAGCGCGTCCGTCGCCACCAGGACCAGGCCTTCGACTCCGCGCAACTCGACACCAAGCTCCTGGCCCTGCTCCTGCGCTACGCCACCAGCTACGAGCGGACCTTCCTCAAATCGCTGGAAACGCTCAAGAAACTCCAGCGCGAACGCCTCGCTCCACCCCAGCAAACTTTCGTTTCGCAGAAAGCCGAGCGCGAGGCTTTCTTCAAAATGATGGACGCCGTCACCGCCCCTCCCGGCCCGCCTATCGACTTCGAAAGCGTCGGGAACACTGCCGTGCCCAGCGCCGCCTGACGTCTGTCAAGAATCAGCGTTCATCGGCGTTCATCAGCGGCCAGGTTAGCCCTACGCCCGCTTCCCGCGCATCTTCTTCTTCTCCGCAACGTCTTCCAACGGCGGATCCTCCACCGCCGCCGGCGCAACAGTCGACAGCACCTCATTAAACAATTCCTGCTTCTTCAAATCTTTCTTCGAAGGAGGCGGATGTTCATGCCGGTAATCGTGATCGTGATAGCAGGTGCGGCAGCGCACTTTGGCAGCCTCCCCCTCCACGATGGAAACAATCGAGTGGTTGGTAACGCGGCGGCACTTGATGCAATGATCGTCAATCACGTCACCTAAACGGTAGTCCGTCATATGCGCTCCGTTAACATCGCTGAGTATACCAAAGTGGGTCTCTTAGGCGTTGAGGATCGCGCCGGCCGCAGGGACATAGCAGGAGTCCGCCGCCATCGGCGATTCCAGCTCGCTCAGCCAGAGTTCCAGCACCAACAGAAGCCAGATAAATCCGGAGTTCAACCGCCGGCCGCTCCAATGCTCGGCGAGCATGGCGTCCAGATGCGGCTCCGAGACAATGCCGCGCTCGAGGAAGCGTTTCGATTTCAGATTGTCGCCCACATAAGCGCGCAGCGGACCCTGGAACCACAGGTCCAACGGCACACTGAACCCGCGCTTGGGCCGGTTCAGCAGTTCGGCCGGCAGCGTGCTCGACAGAGCTTCCAGCAGGATCAGCTTTCCCTTCCCGCCTCGGGTCTTCCAGGAATTGGGGATGCTGTTGGCCAGTTCTGCCAACTCTTGATCCAGCAGCGGGCAGCGCACCTCGAGCGAATTCGCCATGGACATCCGGTCCACCTTCACCAGGATGTCGCCGGTCAGCTTGCTGGTCGCTTCAAAATACATGGCCTGCGACATACAATCGTACTCGTCGGGCAGAATCGAATCGCCAAACGTGGCCCGCAGGAAATCCATGCCCGGAGGATTCAGCCATTCCGGCATGAGAACTTGCTTGCGGAGCGAATAGGAATTGAAGCTAATGTACTCGAAATAGCGCTCCAATGCATGCGGACGGCTCAGGGAATAAAGAAAATTCTTGCCGTAAGCGGAATAAGGCAGTGCCGCGGCCAAGGCTCCAAGCGCGCGCCTTCCAACCTGCGGGATCGCGTCGTACCGGCTCAGTTTCTCCACTTCAAAAAAGGAGTGGTAGCCGCCAAAAAGTTCGTCGCCCCCATCGCCGCTGAGAGCGACTTTCACATGTTCGGCCGCGAATTGCGAGACAAGATAAGTGGGAATCGCGGAACTATCGGCAAATGGTTCGTCAAAATACCGGATAAGGTGCGGAATCAGATCCAACGCGTTGGGACGGACGATCAACTCGTGATGGTCGGTCTTGTAGTGCTCGGCGACCACGCGCGCGTACGGAAGTTCGTTGTATTTTCCTTCTTCCTCGAAGCCAATCGAAAACGTGCGGATGGGCTGATCGGACTGCCTCGCCATGGACGCGACCACCAGGCTGGAATCGATTCCGCCGCTCAAGAAAGCTCCCAGCGGGACGTCGGCGATCATGCGCAACCTCACCGACTCATCAAACACAGCGCGGATGTCCCGGCACACTTCGTCGTGACTCCGGCTGATTTCCTTTTCGCGCGGCGGAGGCAACTGCCAATAGCGTCCGGTCTCTTCCCGGCCCCGCAAATCCACCGTCATCCAAAAACCAGGCGTCAGTTTCTTGACCCCTTCAAAAGCGGTCCACGGATCGGGGATGTACCCGAACTGCAGATACAGCTTGAGAGCCTCGCGATCGATCTCCAACGGGACGCCAGCCGCGCGCAGGCATTTCAATTCGCTGGCAAAATAAAAGCCGCCAGTCGTGTTGACGTAATAGAGAGGCTTTTTGCCGAAACGGTCCCGCGCCACCAGCAGCTTTTCCCGATTCCGGTCCCAGATCGCAAACGCAAACATCCCGCGTAGTTTGGCGATGCCGGCCGGTCCCTCCTGCTCATAGAGGTGGATGATCGTCTCGGTGTCGCTGTTGGTCTGAAAGCGGTGGCCCTGGGCAATCAGATTGCGCCGGAGTTCCTGATAGCTGTAGATCTCCCCATTGAAGACCAGCCAAATCGAGCCGTCTTCATTGGACATAGGCTGATGTCCCGTCGCCAGATCGATGATGCTGAGCCGGCGCATCCCCATGCCGCACGGACCTTCGACATGGAAACCCTCGTCATCCGGGCCGCGATGGCGTATGGCATCGCACATCGCCCGCACCACCGCTGTTTCCGGTCTACTAGCAGCGGAAATGTAACCCGCTATGCCGCACATTGTCCTAATTATCGCAGATCGGCTCTTCTGGCCAGCCCTTTAGCGAAGACGACCAAGCGTTCGAGCGGCCAGCGCTTTAGCGAGTCTACGAACCTCCGCGGCCGGCGCATTCGCGAAGGCAACCCGACTCGGAGCGGGCAGTTCGCGACGCGGACGCTCGACACAGCGGGCTCGAGTCCGTACTTTTGCAATTAAAATCATCATAGCTGTGTCCCCCTGGCGCCTGGCTTCCTGAAACCACGTTCCGTACCCGGGTTCGCAAATCCGCGCCCGCGCACACGCCCGTCTAGCCCCGACCGTGAGGGAGGGGACCTGCGAAGGACGCGCCCAATTCCAACCCTACGGCAGAGCACCTATAGGCTTCGTTGCGTCCGCAATCACCGACCGGTAGCGGCCCATCAGTTCCTCCGCGCGCGTCTCCGGCGTATGGCGCGCCTCAATCGCGCGCCTGGCGTTGCTCACCAGCCGCGTACGCAACTCGCCATCATCGAGCACGGTACGAATGGCGCGGGCCAACGCGGCGGAGTCGCTGGGCGGCGCCAACAGCGCGCTCTCGCCGTCCTTGACGATCTCGGGAATGCCGCCTACATACGTTGCCACCGACGGAACTCCGCAAGCCATAGCCTCTAACAGCACGTTCGGAGAACCCTCAGTGAGCGACGGCAACACCATGACGTCGGAGGCGGCGTAATACATGGCCGTGTCCTGAACCTGGCCGGTGAAGGTCACGCCTTCGCCGGCGGACGCCTCCAGTTGCATCCGTTCCGGACCGTCTCCAACCAGAATCAGCCGCAGGCGCTTATCGCGCAGCAGCCGATGAGCCTCAATCAGATCGATATGTCTCTTCTCTTGAGACATGCGCCCGATAGCCAGCAACACTCGTTCGTCCGGGGCGATGCCGAGTTGCGCCCGCACCGCTTGCCGGTCCAGCGCGCGGACGCCGTCGGCCCAGGCAAGATTCACCGCATTCTGCACCACAACAATCCGCGCCGCACTGACCCCGCGCTCCACCAACTGCTGTTTGAACGCCTGGCTCACCGTAAACACGCGCGCCGCGGCCCGCAGCGATCCGCGATCCAGTTGGCTATAGATGCGGTCCTTGGTGTCGGTGGTGGTGTAGCCGTGATGGAATGCCACCCACCGGCGATGCCGCCAGACACGGGACATATAGACCAGAAAATGCGACTTGACCGCGTGCGTTTGAACGATGTCCGGATTGGCCGAATCCACCAGATCGCGGATGCGCCAGACCACGTGCAGGTCCACGGCGGATCGCTCGGAGATCAGAGTGACCGGGATGCCGGCCGATTCCGCCGCCCGGCTAAAACCGGTTGCCCCGCGGTTTCGATCGAAGGTAGCTACCGAGATATGAATATCGTCCCGGCCGCGGACGGTCTGACAAAACTCGAGCAGATTCTTGGCTGGGCCCGTGACCGTGGCCGCCTCAATCAGCACCAGCAAGCGCATGCTCAGGCCGTGGCTCCGGCCAACTGCTCGGCATATAGCGCCCGGAGCGTCTTGCCCAGAAACGCCCAATCATAGCGCTCCTTCACCAAGCGGCGTCCGCCTTCCGAGAGCTGCCGCCATTCCGGCGTGCCTTCCCGCAAGCGCAATACGGCCGCCGCGAAATCCGCCTCGGAATCGGCCAGAACCACATCGCGTCCAGGCGTCACATCCAACCCCTCTACTCCCAAGGTGGTGGAAATTACCGGAACACCCGCGGCCATGGCCTCCAGCGCTTTCAGGCGCGTTCCACTGCCGATGCGGGCGGGCACGACGACGGCGGAGGCACAGCGGTAAAACGGGCGCACGTCTTCTACCGTGCCGGTTACGCGGATGCCCGGCATTTGTCCTAACGCTACCACTTCCGGAACGGGCCGGGAACCGACCACAAGAAACTCAAGGTCCTGTCGTGCCTGGCGGACCGCGGGCCAGATCTCGCGGGCAAAGTACAGCGCCGCGTCGATGTTGGCATGGTAGTCCATTGAGCCGACGAACACCACTTTGGTTCTGGCGCCTGGGCTACCCAGATGCGGGAACTCGCGGCAGGCTTCGTCGATTGCCTCGTCGGAGTGATGCTCCACGTCCACTCCGTTCCCCACGGCCTCAATCCGGGCGGCCGGCTGCCGCGCCAGCAGCAGTTGCTTCTCCCGCTCGCTACACACAACATGCGCGTCGCAACTTTCGAGCAGCTTATCTTCCAGCCGGCGGAGCAGCTTTGCGGTTCTGCGGGCGTAGAGCCTGCGTAGCGTGGAATCGGACTGCTCGGCGTACCGCGCCATCAGTTCGGACTCGATGTTATGCCAATCGCAAACCAATCTAACCGGTTTGCGTGCGTTGCGCAGAATGTCGAGATACGCGAAGAGGTGGACACCTTCCATTTGTACGATGTCGAAGGAGTTTTCCTCCAACAACCGCGTCAGCTCTTCCGCCATGGCGGCG
This sequence comes from Bryobacteraceae bacterium, assembly GCA_035314765.1. Taxonomy (GTDB): domain Bacteria; phylum Acidobacteriota; class Terriglobia; order Bryobacterales; family Bryobacteraceae; genus DATFZA01. The sequence continues at coordinate 145 of DATFZA010000198.1, read as the reverse complement.
GATTGATAATTCAGTACGCTGATCGGCATCGGTCCCAGCAGGCCGCGCGCAATCTTGTCTTTGGAGTACCCGCCGGTGCGTGAAACCAGAATGGTTTCCGCGCCTCGCAGAGCGTCGAGAGGCTCGCTCTTAACCTCCCCTTCCG
>DATFZA010000197.1:0-4795 GCA_035314765.1 Bryobacteraceae bacterium | reverse complement strand
GCGGAAGTAATCGTGCGGCGGCTGATGCACCTCCCACTCATGCGGAACGATGAGCAGCAGCCTGCCGCCGGGTTCAAGCACGCGGGCGATTTCCGCAATTGCGCGCGCTGGGTCCCGCACGTGCTCGAGAGTGACGACGTTCGCAGCCGCATGAAATATGGCATCCGGGAAAGGCAGCGCGGTGAGATCGGCGACAGCGTCGAGTTGTCCGTAATTCCATTGCAGATCGCCGACCGCCAGATCCACTGCAACGTACCGCTGGCGCTCAAAGAAATGCGCGTATTGGCACTCGCCGGCGCCGGCATCGAGAACGCGCACTCCCGCGGGCAAGCGGGCGGCGAAGCGCTCGACCTCGAGCCGGATGGTCTCCTCAAAATGCAGTACATGGCGGCGCAGCCAGGGGGGCAAGCGCGCTTGGACCGACTGGTAAATCATATTCCCAATCCGGCGCCGCGGATCAAGGCTTCTTTCGCGCCTCGAGCATGATGCTGGATCCAGCGCCGCAGGCCGCTTCAAACACGGTGAACGGCAAGGCCGCTAGGGACAAGGAGAGATACAGACCGTCCTTGAGCAGCCGCACGCCCGGCGTCTCTGGTACGGAACGCACACGCCGCGCCATGGGATCGAGCCACGGCGCGAGGCTGGTCGCAAACCCCGCGGGGTTGTCGCGCAGCGAAAAATGCTTCCGCCGCAGTACTTCGAAGCCGCAATAGTCCAACAGATTTTCCAGATCGCGCAGCCGGAAGTTCACCAGATGACGCGGCACGTCGACGCCGTTCCAATATTCGCCGAAAATGAGAAACTGCCAGGAAGAGGCGTTGGGAACTTGAACCACCAGCCGGCCGTTGGCGGCCAGCAGATCGCGCGCGGTGCGCAGATAAGCCACCGGATCATAGACGTGTTCCAGAACATGGAACATGGTGACGAGCGAAAATTCGCCCCGGTCCAAGGGCGACGCGGTAAGATCGCCGCAGATCACTGGCACTCCGTTTTGAGTCCAAGCGACACGGGCTGCATCGGTGGAATTATCCAAACCCACTGCGGCGTATCCGCGCTCGCGCAGAATCTTGAGAAAGAGCCCGCCTCCGCAGCCGATATCGACGATGGGTCCTTTCTCACCGGAATCTAGCAGGGCGCGGATTGCGAAACTTACGTGATCGCGCAATACCAGACGCCGGTACGCTTCCTCCAGACGCGAGGCGGCGCCGGCATCGGGCGAGAACCAATAATTCCGGGGATAGTAGGACTTGAGATCCTCGGGCGCGGGCCGGGGATCCAGCCGAATCAGCCGGCAGTTCTCGCACTCCACGATCAGAAAGCTCTTGTCAGTGGTGTGATAGAGACGGTCGGAGCCCCGGAAGAGCGTCCGAACGGCGGATTCCCCGCAACCTGGGCACTCCTGCCTTATGCCGACTGTTCCGACAGGTTGCGCAAAGGTATACGATGATCGAGCAGCAATTTCTTCACTTGGGCTGGGCTCAGCTTGCGGTAGGCATCGATCTGTGCCCGTTTGCGCAGCATCCGTGGCAGCAGCCACATCGCTTGCAGATCCCCCAGCAGCAGGGCCCATAGTCCGCCCATCTTGCCCCGCAGACCAGGGAGACGGCCCGTTTCGCCTTTTCCTCTCACTCCGGCCCACACCCCGGCCGCGAGCCTCAGGCTGTAATACGCGCCGTTTTGCCAAAGCAGACTCCAAGGGAACAGTTTTGCCGCCAACAGGATCCGGTTGCGTTCAATAAGCGCCAGGCGGCGCGTGGAAAATTTACCCAGCGTCGCGCCCCTATGATGGCGTACGACCGCACTAGGGGAGTACAGGCAACGCCAACCGGCAATGCGCGCCCGCAGTCCCAGCTCAGCATCGTCCGCGTAGGCAAAAAAATCTTCGTCGAAGCCTCCGATCACTTCCAACATGGCACGGCGGTACATCGCCGCGCAGCCATCCGGCCATAGGACCTCTTCTACCCGATCATACTGGCCTACGTCGAGTTCCCCAGTCCCCCGCCCGCGGTTTTGACCGTCGGGATAAATCAAATGACCTACTTTGTCGATCCGGCCAGGTTCCTCGTAGACCAGAATCTTAGAAGCCGCCATCCCGATGTCGGGAGCTTCTTCAAATACCCGAATCAGGGAGTCCAGCCAGCCCGGTTCCGCTTCCGCGTCATTATTCAACAGTGCCACGAACTCGCTTTGTGACGCCGCGAAGCCCTGATTATTGGCCGCGCAGAATCCCAGATTGGTCTTGTTCCGGATCAGTGTCAACCGGAAGCCGGTGGAAAACTCGCGATCCACCATTTCCGGCGAACCGTCGTCGGATCCATTGTCCACGACGATTAATTCAAATGGCCTTTCCGTCCTCTGTTTGGTCAGCGACTGGAGGCAGGAGCGAAGAAGATCGCGCCGGTTCCAATTGACGACCACCACGGAAACAGCGACATGGCAGTCTTGTTTCTCCAACGTCTGTAGTATTATACGTGATAGGATCAAGGGTAATTGATGAGATCCGTCGGCGAGATCCTCCGTGAGGCGCGGCTCGAGCAAAAGCTCGACATCGACACGCTCGCAGCGCGTCTGAAAATCCAGCCAAAGCACCTCAATTCAATTGAAGAGAATGAACTATCCAAGCTTCCGGGAGTGTTCTTCTATCGGAGCTTTGTACAGCAGTACGCACGCGCATTGAATCTCGACTCGACGGAAATCAACCAACTATTGGACTTGGTCTTAGGGTCACACCCGGAGCCTCCCTTACCCGGTCAGGATGGTTTGCCCGTAGCGCCCCGTAGACCGCCCTACGGAAGCGGCAGCCGATCGCGGTCGCTGGGTGTGTTGGTCGCACGTTTAGGAATTGTGGTAGTTGGTTGCACCGGAGTTTATGCCGTATCGAACAACTGGACGATCGTCCGCGCAGCGGCAAGTTCCGTAGTCAACAGGGTGATCGAGAAACACGTTGACGCACCAGCGCCGCCGATTCCTCGTCCGGCTGTTGTGACCTCGAAAAGCTCCGCGCAGAGCGCCGCCCCGAACGTTGCGGTTTCGCCGCCGGCAGAACCGGGCGCCGGCCATTTGGTTTTGCGGCTCACTGCCACCGAGCCGACCTGGGTCTCCGTGGTCGCCGACGGCAAGCCTGTCTTTAGCGGAATACTGCAACCGAGCGAAAGCCGCTCTATCGACGCGACCACTGCTAAGCTCACCACCGGGAATGCCGGCGGGCTGAGCGTCGAGTTTAACGGCAAGAGCATCGGCGCGGTAGGCGATCGCGGGCAGGTTCGCGTGGTGACGTTCTCACCGGACCGTTTCGAATTTAATCAGTCGCAGCCGCCCTCGCCGACGGCGCGAGCGTTATAGCTGTCCATTGCGTGGCGCGCCATCACACCTGCATCGAGGACTTAAGTCCATTCTTTGAGGATCGCTGCTGGCTGTTTATTTTATTGGCGCGAGAGGCCAACGTTGGCGTGATTCTCAGACGCGGACCGTCTCAATGGTGGCGCGTGACTCTCTGGGATACGAAGCGGGATCACTTCGGCAAGTGGCCCGCAAGCGAAAGCCGCTCGATCGGCGAAACATCGGCTAAGCTCATCACCGGCAACGCGGGTGGTCTCAGCGTCGAGTTCAACGGCAAGAGCATCGGCGCGGTGAGCGGCCGCGGTCAGGTACGCGTGGTGACTTTCTCGCCGGACCGATTTGAGTTTGCCCAGTCGCAGACAGCCCCCAGCGCCGCGGGCGCTTTAGGCGATAGCAAATTTTGACATATTTGGGTGCGCGGCGCTAAATTTTAGATAGCGCGGTTGAAACGATATGAACATCTCCCTGACGCCCCAGCTGGAACAACTCGTTGCCAAGAAAGTCAAGACCGGTCTGTATCAGACCGCAAGCGAAGTCATTCGAGAGGGTCTGCGTCTTCTTAACGAACGGGACCAACGTATTGCATCGCTGCGGCGAGATGTGCGAGCCGGATTCGAAGCCGTCGAACGTGGCGAGTTCACCGAGTACAGCGAGAGCAATATCAAGAAGCTTGCGGATCGCGTCAAGATGAGGGGACGCAAGCACCTCGCTCAGGAATCGCTGAAGACCAGCCGACGATGAAGAAGGTTCGCGTTTCGGATTTAGCGGAACGTGACCTCGACAAAATCTGGCTCCACATCGCTAAGGACTCGGGCAGGATCGAGATCGCGGACAAGGTAGTGGAGTCGATCACCAAGACTTTTCCTTTGCTCGCGCAGAACCCCGAGGCGGGAATCCATCGTGACAAGATCGATCCGGGCGTGCGTGGGTTCCCGGTTGGGAAATACATAGTCTACTACCGGAGGATCGGAGAGCATGTAGAGGTCTCCCGCGTGATTCACGCGCATGCGTGATCAGAAGAGCGCGTTCGCCGATGAGGACTGAGCGCTATGACTTCAGGTCTTGAGGACTTGAGTCCGTTCTTTGACGACCGCTGTTGGACGTTTGTGCCTCTGGCGCGGGAGGCGAACGTCGGCGTGACCTTGAGACGCGGAGCGACGGAGTGGTGGCGCTTGGCCCTCTGGGACACGGAGCACGACCGGTTTGAGAGCGGGCAGTGGTTTCACGGCTACGCGACGAGATGCCCGCTCCGATGGAAGCACCGGAATGGGCGCAGAAGTAGTGATCTACAATTGCTTTAACAACTGTTTCGCTCGCTCGAAGCCGGAGAACTGGCGCTCCGCTTCCTTGAATTCCGCCGTGTGCACGCAACGCCGGGCCCCTCGGTGCTCCACCGGAAAGCGCAGATGAAGCATCTCGTGAAACAGGACATACTCGACCGCAAGTTTGGGCACGT
>DATFZA010000196.1:0-4416 GCA_035314765.1 Bryobacteraceae bacterium | reverse complement strand
CCGCCGGAATGGGTCCATTGACGGTCAAGCTGGCCAAGGAAATCAGAGCCGCCGCGAAACCGGTAGACAGCCCGGCACCCGAAGCGTACAAGCAGTTGAACCGGGCATTTGAGGCAACGGAGCCGGCGGAGCAGGATGAGGCTTTTGCGGCAGCCATTCAAACGGACCCGCGTTTTGGCGAAGCATATGTGGCTTGGGCCAAGGCTCTGCTAGCGCGAGGCGATCGGGAGCGGGCAGCGGAGATCGCCGAGAAGGGCGAGTCGGCCGGCTTGGATGAGTTCACGAAGGCGAACTTGGCGTTTATTCGGGCGCGGGCCGAGCAGACTCGCGGGACTGACGATGGCCGCGCCGAGATTTCCGCGCTGAAAAAATTGATCGCGCTCTCCCCGGCAGCGGGCAACCAATATGAGCGCCTGGCGGAGCTTGAATTCGCCGGACGGCAGTTTGCCGAATCCAGTGCGGCCTACCGGGAAGCCTTGCGGCTGGATCCGGCCAATGGCGCACTGGACAACATGCGCGGATATGCCGAGGCGTTTGCCGGCAATCTGGAGCAAGCGCGGCAGGCGCTGAAGAATTACGAGGTGGCGGCGCCGGAGCAACGCGCGAACGCGCTGGATTCGCTGGGCGAAGTGGACTTCTCCGCGGGAGATTTCGCGGGAGCGGAGGCGGCGTTCCTGTCGGCGCAAGAGAAGGATCCCGCCGGCGGAGAGTGGCGGAAGGCCGCGCAGGCGCGTTTGATGACCGGCGATCTGGCGGGGGCTGACCGGATCTTTGCGCGCTTCGCGAAGGAGCCGGCGGTATATCAGCGGGTCCAATGGGAATTCGTCACCGGGCGCCGGAAAAGCGCCCTGGCCAACGTTCAAGCCGAAGCAGCGAAGTCGAAAGGCGACCGAGCCGCGCTGCTGTGGGCGCAAGCGGCCGTTTGGCAACTGCAGACCGGAGATCGGGCTGGGGCGATCGGCAGCGCGCGCTATATACTGCTGGAACCCGTTACGCCGGTTCGGAACTCGTTGGCCGGTCTGACGCAGTTTCTCCTTTTGGGCGGCAGCGTGGGTGGTTCTCACAGCTCCGGTTCACCGTTCGTCGATGCGCTGGCTTCGATTTTTCAGCAAAACTTCCAGACGGCGCTGCCGCCGCTGGAGCAGGCTTACGCGCGCACCGTTCCGAGCGCTGACGGACAAGTCCGCCTCCTGCTGGCCTGGGCCAATGTCGAAACCGGGCATTTTGACCGGGCCAAGGAGTTGCTGCGTATCGTGCCCATTCCTATGTCGTCTGGTGATGCAATGTTCACCTCGCTCATCTTTCCCCGCTTCTTTGCGCTGCGCTCGGCAATCCTAGCGCGAGAAGGCAAGCAGGCAGAAGCACAGAGGGATAGGCAATTGTTCCAGCAGTATTCCGGCGACTTACCGGATAAATTTCACTAGGCGAGTCCGCCGAGCCGGTATTTGCTCCAAGAAGCAGTTAGTGGTGCTGCCAGGGCTTATTGGCATGCCCGTCGTCGCGATGCTCTACCCGATCGTACAGGTGCAGGTCTGACACCGTTCCGAGGCTCTCGTTGTATAGACTGGTCAGCCCCAGTCCATATTTCAGATCTTCTTGAAACGCGTGCAGGGCCTTGAGGTGCACTGCCGTGGCCGGTATGCGCTTACCGCCGGGCGTGCGCCAGAACATCTGGTATCCATGGTTCTCAATCAATCCGATTTCCCCGCCGATCGCCAGACCCGCTTTATTGACTCGCGGAAGTTTGCCGGGAACGTCTTCAATTACCGCCGCGATGCCGTCGCGGCTCACCTTCACTTTGCCCGCGCCTAGGGATTCCACGGCAAAGCGAAGCGCTTTCAGATTGTCCGTGTGCTCGCTGAACGAGACAACCTTGGGTTTCTCTCTACGGAAGAACATGGATTCTCTTAGAATAGCGTGATGGGACGGTTCGGTTTACCCGCCGGGAAATATGGCGTCGCCGGACGAGCTCCTGGTTCGAGGCTTTGGCCCGGCTTCGCGCCGGCGTTCAACTGGCCACGTCGGCACCGCAGGTTGCACATGAGGACCCCAGGTTCGGCCTGGAAAGCGCCGCTGGTCTTGTAGCGCGGCCAAGGGGGCACAAAACCAAGCCGTGAGGTGAAATTTTGCCGGGCGGCTGAGGCGACTAAACTGCTATCATGGGGGTCGCGTTCGGGCAGCGCACCGCGCCGGACCCGCCGTCAAAAAAGGAGTACGGAAAGACATGACACTGTTGGATTCGCTGAAAAAATACACCGTCCCGGTATGCGACACCGGCGACATTGAAGCTATTGCGCACCACAAGCCGCAGGACGCCACCACCAACCCTTCCCTTCTGTTCAGCGCAGCCAAGATGCCTGCCTACCTGCACCTGGTAGAACAGGCGCTGGAAGCGGCGCAGAAGGCCGGCGGCAGCGCGCAGGCGATGGCCGAGGAATTCATGGACGACTTGTTTGTGTCGTTCGGACTTGAAATTTTGAAGGTCGTCCCCGGCCGTGTTTCCACCGAAGTGGACGCCAGCCTGAGCTTCGACACCGACGCTACCATTGCCAAAGCCCGCAAATTAATTGGCTTGTACGACAAAGCGGGCATCGGCCGCGAACATGTGCTGATCAAGATGGCCAGCACCTGGGAAGGCATCAAAGCGGCGCACGTGTTGGAAGGCGAGGGCGTGCATTGCAACCTGACGCTGCTGTTCAGCTTTGCGCAGGCGGTGGCCTGTGCCGAAGCGGGCGTGACGTTGATCTCGCCCTTTGTGGGCCGCATTTACGACTACTACAAGCACAACGGAGCCACCATCACCGACGACGCCGACCCCGGCGTGATTTCGGTGACGCGTATTTACAACTATTACAAGAGGCACGGTTACAAGACGCAAGTAATGGGCGCCAGCTTCCGCAATGTGAACCAGATTCTGAAGCTGGCCGGCTCGGATCTATTGACGATCAGCCCGGACCTGTTGGAGAAACTGGAGACGACGGAAGGAACCGTAACCCGGTATCTGGATCCGGAAGTAGCAAAGAAAGCCGGCGACGCGAAGATCCACCTGGACGAGAAAGGGTTCCGCTGGTTGCACAATGAAGACGCGATGGCGACGGAAAAGCTGGCGGAAGGGATTCGCAAGTTCAACGTGGACGCCCGGAAGCTGGAAGAATTCGCGCACACCAAAGTCGCGGCGCACGTAGCGTAGTCCGGTTGTTTGAGTTAGACAGGCACGAGCGGGCTCGAAAGAGCCCGCTCAGCACAGGCTCAAGCCTGAACGTGGCACAGACTTCAGTCTGTGCTGAATTGCATAAACGCACAATCGAAGAGCCACTCGTCTAGGTCGGTGCGCTCCTTGTTCGATCATTCTTGAATTCAGCCTCACGCAGGTGATCGTCCACCACGCCGCGCTTCGAACTTCCACCAACCGTTTTTCCGAGGAAGGGGCCGCCGGGTTTCAGGACGCCGGGTTGAATCCCTGATCGGGCGAGAAAACGAAGAGCCCTCGAGTGATAATACTCGATAGTATTCGCGTGGACCCGATCTTCTTTGCAACCCCGGCGAAGTTTCGCGCCTGGCTCGCCAAACAGCACAATAAAGCCACTGAACAATGGGTCGGCTTCCATAAAAAGCATACGGCGAAACCGAGTATCACCTGGCCGGAAGCGGTGGACGTGGCGCTTTGCTATGGCTGGATCGATGGGGTGCGTTACAAGATCGACGAAGTGAGCTACAAGATTCGCTTCACGCCGCGCAAGCCCGGCAGCAACTGGAGTTCGATCAACGTCAAGAGAGTGGAAGAACTCACCAAACTTGGATTGATGGCGCCAGCCGGTCTGAAGGCGTTCAGCAACATTCGCGAAGGCAAGTCGGGAATCTATGCGTACGAGCAGCGCAGCGAGGCCAAGCTCGACGACGGCTTCGAACGCCAATTTCGAGCTAATTCAGCCGCTTGGGAGTTTTTTCAGGCGCAGCCGCCCTGGTATCGCCGGACGGCCACCTATTGGGTGATCAGCGCCAAACGGCCGGAGACGCGGGAGAAGCGGCTGGCCGAACTTATTTTGGATTCGGCGCAGTCGCTCCCGATAAAAGGGTTGCGGCGCAAGCCGGAACATAAGTGAGTTCCTGTCCGGAGCGCACGCTGCGCAGCATCAGACCACCGCGCGACATATCTCCCAGACCAACGAACTCTGCCGGATAGAGCAGCCGGGAACCGGCAATGCTCAGCAGCGGCTCAACATACTTGGGTGTGGCGAGGCTGCCCAGCAGCACGATCTCGGCTGCGGAGTCCAGCGTCCGCGCATCGCGTTCCAAAGGCTCTCGATACAGGGACTCCGAAGCGTCGATGGGAACTTGTGCCATCCGTTTCAATTGGTCCAGGCCGATCCTGGCGTGCGCGGGCATCAGCCCGAAGCCAGCCGTGATGATGAGCGG
>DATFZA010000195.1:0-10826 GCA_035314765.1 Bryobacteraceae bacterium | reverse complement strand
ATGTACCAGGCCGCCACCGATGGCACCAACCAACTGCGCTACATTGCCGGCGACGACGCCAAAATGGTGCTCGACGCCCGCGCCAAAATCAGCCAGGAAGAATATTACGCGCTGATCCGGCAACGGGTGGGGCTTTAGGCGGGTGGGGATGACCCCGCTTTGGCCGCGGCTTTATGCCAGTCCCATTCGAAGCGGCTCTTTAAAATAACACCAGGTCCACGGCTACCGAGATCGAAGCCTGTTCCGAGATTGACGCTGAAGATCTCGCTTACGCGCCAGTCACCTCCGACAAAGAGCTGATGGACTTCCGGCTGTGCCCGCGGCTGGACGTTGATGCTTTCTATCTCTCCGTAGTATTCGACGGACGGTGAAAAAACACGGCGCTTCCAGCGTAAGAGCATCGCGGGTTCGAAATTCCAGCCATGCTCGGTCCCCGGTCCGCGCAGCGCTCGCTCAAAGACCGGATTGAAAACCACCTGCCAATGTGAGAATTCGCGATCCAGAATCGGGCGCAGTTCGACCCGGCGTTTGTTCTCCTCATAGCGAGTATTTTGAAAGGAGAATTCGGCGACGAATCCCAAACGGAAAGGGAGACGCCACTCTTCGGGAGCATAGATGTGCGGTAGCAGACGCCAACCGGCAAATTGGGGCGAGTAGCCTGGCTCCCATGCGTTCAGCAGCATGAACCCGATTGCAAAATTCTCCGACAGTCCGAAGGTCGGTTCAAGCGTAAGGTGAGTCTGCTGATTGGTCGGAAGCAAAGAGCCGTCCCGCAGACTCGTTCCCTGCGCCGTCAGATTCAGATGGGCTTCAAGACTGTACTCTCGCCAGGACAGCGGCTCATATTCGTAGATGTGAATTTCAAACGGGTCCTGCGCCGATGCCGGCGATACGCACAGCAGTCCAGCGGGCATAGCCAGAAGCCATAGCACAACGCGTGGTAAGCGCCCCTTGTTTATATGCTGCACGACCTCATAAGGATAGTGCATCCATCCACCTCAGCTGCGTCCTTTGCGGCCCTGCAACGTGCGGCGGTGCGATGATAGGGAGGAAAATCACAGCGGCCGCGATGGCGCCTCGCGTCAGTACCAAGATTGGCGGCGGACGCTCGCTAGAACAGCACCCGCGGGCGCACCGCCGACGATGACCGCAAAACGCGGCCCGTCAGAACCAGCATCAGCAACTCGGGCCACCGCTTGACTCAAGAGTCTTGACCAATAATAGAGGAATCCATAGGAAAGCGGAACGAACTAATGAGCAAGGATGATTCGAACAGTATTCGAGGGCGTATTCGAGTTCTGGCGGTAGACGATCATGCCCTCCCCCGCGAAGGTATCGCATCCCTAGTCGGGATTGAATGAGGCGTCGCGGAAGCCTATGAAGATATTTGAGCACGCACGTGCCTGTCATCGGGCCGGGTTGTTGTTCGTTTGCTGCTGGGCCGCGGAATGCGCGAAGCTTCCTCAAAAGCCCGTGCCCGTACCAGTGACTTTGCCCGTGATTGATGCGAACGACATTCGTTTCAACCACGTGTTCTTCGAGAAAGGGCCGGCGCACAGCAGGGCCCACCGCATCGTCCAGGACCAACAGGGCTTCCTCTGGCTGGCAACAGCCGACCGGCTGCAACGCTTCGACGGTTATGATGTCCGCGAGTACCCGCCCGGCCGGAACGACCCGAACGTCTTCATTCAATCGTTATTCAAGGACCGGTCGGGCACGCTGTGGGCCGCACGCGACCGCGGCATTGGACTGGACAACGTCCCGTTTGGCTCACTGGATCGATACGATCCAGCAGCCGGGATCTTCACCCGTCTCCCCACTCATGATCCGTGGTTCGAAGCGCCGATTGCCGATATTAGCCAGGACCGCGACGGCACTTTGTGGTTCTCCACCAGCGAGGGACTGATCCGCATGGAACTGGTGAACGGCAGTACGGTCCGCTACCGGCACCGCGCCGATGACCCTGCCAGTCTGACCAGCAATTCGGTCAGGTCTACGCTGGAAGCGCGCGATGGAGCCTTTTGGGTCGCAACCAGCTTGGGTCTGGATTTGTTCGACCGCCGAGCCGGAAAGGTGATTCAGCGTATCCCTCTGCCGGAGGGTCTCCCCCCTCCGAGCCGGCCGGAGGCCCTGACGATCCGTCTTAGCGAGGACCACGCCGGCGTCTTGTGGGCGGTCCTCTCCTACGGCTACGGCCTGGCTCGAGTAGATCGTCAAGCTGGTACGTTGATCTTCTATTCGCTGGACCGCGCTGCGGCCGATGACCCAGTGCGGTCCGGAGCCCGGACGATTCACGAAGACCGGAATGGAGCCCTTTGGATTGGGACGGTTTTCAGTGGCATTCTGAAGCTCCAGCCGGATCGCGCGCGACTCATCCACTACCGGAACAATCCAGGCGATCCCGAGAGCTTGGGTGGAGACGCCATTCTTGACATGTTCGAGGATACCGAAGGCACTATGTGGGTGGGGACCAACGACGCCGGGGTGGACCGGTTTCCCACGCGCCCCCTGCCGTTCAAACGCTACCGGCACGAACCCGGTAATCCGAACAGCCTGGACACCAGCTACACGACCACTGTCTTTGAGGACAGTCGTGGCATTCTGTGGGTCGGGAGCCGGCGTGCGCTCGGCTCGATGGACCGTACAACCGGTCGAATGACTTTCTATAGAAAGGCCGGCGGAACCGGCGAGCTATCCGACACCTGGATAAACTCCGTCGCCGAGGACCGGTCCGGGTATCTCTGGTTTGGCTCCCTCAACGGCGGACTAAATCGCTTCGACCGCCGTATTGGAAAATTCAAGGTCTTTCGCCATGATCCGGCCGATCCTCATAGCCTCCGCGACAACCGGGTGCTCAGACTGTTCGTGGACCATAAAGGCGTCTTATGGGCTGGAACGGAGAAGGGCCTTGATGCATTCGACGCCGCCACGGGGAGCTTTCAGCACTATCTTAATGGCATGCGTATTCGCGACATCACCGAGGATGCGCATGGGGTGCTGTGGATCGCGGCTAGAGCGGCCGGCCTCGTCCGCCTGGACCCGCTCACCAAGCTGTCCACGACCTACCACCTGAGCAGCGACAAGACCTGGGCGGTTACCTTCGATCACACCGGGATTCTGTGGGTCGCCACCGAGAAGGGCCTGAACCGGTTCGATCCCGCGACTCTAAGCTTTACCACTTACTATGAGAGCGACGGGCTGCCCGATAACGGCGTCAGTCACATCCTCGAGGATGAGCGCGGCGACCTATGGATAAGCACCCACAATGGCCTGTCGCGATTCAATCCGCGCAAGAAGACCTTTAGGACTTACTACGTTTCCGACGGCCTTTCCGGTAACGAGTTCTACGACTACAGCTCCAGCGTTAAGAGTCCAAGCGGGGAGATGTTTTTTAGCGCCAATGGCGGGTTGACGGCATTTTTCCCGCGCGATATCGTTGACGATCCAACGGTTCCTCCCGTGGTGATCACCGATTTTAAGATTTTCGGCAAAGAGTCGCCCTTGAAGGCGACTCTTTCCCACTCGCAGAATGTCCTGACTTTCGAATTTTCGACGCTTAGCTACACCAGCCCGGAACGGAATCGCTACCGTTACCGGCTGGAGCCTCTGGAGACGCAGTGGAATGAGTCGCAAGGCGACCGGCGATCCATCACCTATGCGCTCTCGCCAGGCGAGTACGTTTTCCGGGTGCAAGGCAGCAACAGCCGCGATGTGTGGAATGAACAAGGTGCAACTGTAGCCTTCGTGATACTGCAGCCGTGGTGGAGTAGCTGGTGGTTCCGGACTATCGGGATTGTCTTGATCCTGCTGTCCCTGGCATATGCTTACTATTTCCACCTCCGGAGCATCAGGCGGGAGTTCAACGTGCGCCTGGAAGAGCGGGTCGGCGAGCGCACGCGCATCGCCCGCGAGCTGCACGACACGCTGTTGCAGAGTTTTCAGGGATTGATGCTCCACTTTCATGTAGGAGTCGACAAGCTTCCTCCGGGCAAAGCAAGGGACGCACTCGAAAAAGCTCTGGAAATGGGTGATCGGGCCATCGTCGAGGGCCGGGAGGCTATACACGATTTGCGTTCGTCGACGGTGGTAGAAAACGATCTCGCGGAGGCCATAAGAGCACTGGGCGATGAATTGGCTTCCGAGGACTCCGCCACTTTTCATCTAATCCTGGAAGGCGCGGTACGGAACCTGCATCCGGTCGTGCGGGACGAAATCTACCCGATCGCGCGTGAGTCGGTGCGCAATGCTTTCCGCCACGCGCAGGCGTCCCGGATTGAAGCGGAAATTACCTATAGCGAAAAGCTACTGCGGCTGCGGATCCGGGACGATGGACGCGGCATCGATCCGGATATCGTGGCCGCGGGCCGTGGCGGTCATTACGGTCTGGCCGGAATGCGCGAACGGGCCCAGCGTATTGGCGGGCAGTTGAATGTTTGGACAGCAAGCGGCGCAGGCACGGAGATCGAGTTCAGCATCCCCGGCTCGACTGCCTACGACACTTCGCCTGGCCACGCCAGTTGGTGGCATCGGCTTCAGCCGGTACAGCGAAAACTGAAGTCTGTGCCGCCTGACCACGGACGAAAGTCCGTTCCAAACAAAGAAGAGTCCTGAGAGAGGAAGCCCTGATCGCGTTGGGCGCCAACAACCTGCTGCTCCAGCATTGAATGCCTATCGCGAGCGTCCGCTGGCTCACTATGCCTGTCCATCAGCACAGGCTAAAGCCAGTGCTGATGGACAGGATTCGCAAGTGCGTTGGGCGGCGGCTTCGGCTCCCGCTAGAACAGCACCCGCACTGCTAGTTGTACGGCCCGTCCGCCACCCACTCCGTTGACGCCGGTCCCGCTACCTAGCGTGCTGGTCACGAAGCCGAAAGTCGGGCTGGTCAGAGAACTCGTCGGGTTAGCGAATTGCGGCGTGTTCGTGAGATTGAAGGTCTCGCATCTCAGTTGAAGGTTGAGCCGCTCGGTGATATGGAAATCCTTGAACAACGACAAATTGAGCCCGAACAGTCCCGGACCCGAGATGTTATTGCGGCCGGAAGTGCCATAGACCGCGCCAACCGGCTGGGTAAAGCTTGCGGTGCTGAACCACTGGTTGCCCGTGTTGATGCCGTGCAGAATACTCACCGGACCCACCTGGTTCGCGGTCTGCGTACTGCCCGGCAGGTTCAACGACCCGCCATTGGCGGTAACGGTGAATGGCGTACCGGAAGCCACGGTCAGAATTCCCGACAACCCCCAGCCCCCGAGAACATAGGAAGCCGGACCGCCCGTCAACCATTTCCGGCCTTTCCCAAACGGAAGTTCGTACACATAGCTTTGGACAAAGTTAAACTCGCGATCGTAATCAGCCCGGGCGTAGTTGCGGCGCGGATCGACGTAGAACAGAGGTCCGGTATCGTCGTCCTGCTGATAATTGAGAGCTTTGCCCCAGGTGAATGCCGTGGTCAGCAGGAATCCGTTGGTGAAACGGCGGTCGAACTTCGCCTGTAAGGCTTCATAGCTCGAGGAAAATCCTTGGAAAAAGAGTGTGGAGCTGGCGGTGCGCCCGAATGCGGCATATTCAGGCTCGCCGGCAGTGCCTGCGCCGATAATCTGGCCCGCATTCAGATTCACCTGCGCGACAGTATCCACGCCGTGGCTCCCGATGTACGTCAAATCCAGCGTGAAGTGATATGGCAGCGCCTGTTGCACCGCGAAGTTCCAACTGTTGACGTGCGGGTTCTTGAAATCGTGGTTGATCACCGCATAGTTGGAGTTGAGAAGGGAGCCGGTGGCCGGAATGATTCCATTCGACGGAATCGACACGGGAATTGGCGCCGGGAACCCGGCCTGAAACGTAGCTGGCTGTCCGTTGGTCAGCAAGGCGGGACCGTATCCGTTGCCGATCGGGTTATAGGCATTGTTGGCACGCACGGGAAAGTTATAGGCGTAGGTGTTGTCGGGGAACGGAGTATAGCTGATTCCGAAGCCCGCGCGAATGACGGTTTTCTCGGTCAATCGGTACGCGATTCCAATGCGCGGCGACCAATAGTTCAGATGGTTGACGAGGCCGAGATTCGACGGGTTGCCGCCAACGCCTGCGACCACTAGCGTGTTGTTACTCGGGTTGTAGTTCGAGAAGCCGCCCGAGAAGGCCGGGGTGGCTGGCGGATAGAGCTCCCAACGCAATCCGAGATCCACGGTGAGCTTGGGCGTGACCACCCATTTGTCTCCCGCAAACACGAAGAACTGCCAGGCGCGGTACGCCGGGAAGTACGTGTTTACGTCGCGTCCCACCTGCAACGGAACGTCCAGCAGAAAACTCGCCATATCGTTGGCGATTCCAGTTTTGGCCCCGGGAATCGAGGTTTGATTCTCTCCAAATTGATAGATTCCGCGCGGGCTGAAGGTCTGGTCCTGCAACAGTTCGTCGCGCAGGCGGCGAATGTCTCCGCCGACCTTGAAAGTGTGATTGCCGAAGATCTTCGTCACGGTATTGACAAAATCCACGTTCGCCTCCGCCCGGATCCAAGGCAAGCTGGCGGAATATCCGACGAGCGGAGTCAAAGTCGTCAGCGAGGCTCCGGCGAAGTTCGGGATCGTGATCCCGACCATGCCGCTGGTGAACGGACTGATGTTTACGCCCGGTACACCCACCGTGGCTGCATCCATCGAGCCGTAGTCGGACTGAGTGGCTGCGTTGTGATAATGGGCAATGCCGAGGCGGGATTCCAGCAATAGGCTGGGCGAGAAAGTATGATCGAAATTCAGCCCCGCGCTATAGGTTTTCTGCGTTCCCGTGCCTTCGAACGCGCTTTGGGCTGGACCTCCGGCGCTGCCGAAGATGGGCGCTTGAAACACCACCGGCCGCGCGAAGCTGAACCGCCCGCTCAGCCGGTCGTTGTCACTGATGTTGTAGTCCATCTTGTAATCGAGCGAATCGGTAGTCTTTTGAAACGGCAGCAGGGCGTAATAGTTGTTGCTCGGCTTGGCGGGATTGAATGACTGGTTGGTCGCCGGCAGCAACGCCAGAATCGCCGCGGAAACCTTATTGATGCGATTCATCGGGATTTGGTTGTTTGCAAATGGCGTCCGGCCCGTTCCATCGGGATTGCCACTTAGCGGGTCGTACACCTGCGTCGCGCCGGCGCTGAGATCGCCTGTCCGGAAGGCCGCTGAAGGGATGGTGGTGAGGTTGGTGTTCCCTTCGTGGTCCATCACCCGCAGGTAATCGCCGAAGAAGAACAACTTGTTCTTCTTGAACGCGCCCCCGAAGTTTCCGCCCACGTAGTTGTAAGCCAGGTGCCCCACGGACGGATTGAAAAAGCTTCTGGAGTTGAAGTCGCTGTTTTGCAGGAATTCGTAGGCCGCGCCGTGATACGCGTTCGATCCGGATTTCAGCACCACGTTGACCACCGCGCCGGTGGCGCGGCCGAGCTCGGGATCGAAATTGCTGGTCGACACGTCCACGGTTTGGATGGCCTCGATGGGCGGCACCAGAATCTGCAGCAAGCCAGTGCGCTCGTTATCGTCGGTGCCTTCGATGAGGTAGTTGTTGCCCTCCCTCAATTGGCCGTTGACCTCGGTCTGCAGCGAACTCGACGCGTTGAAAAACTGCGAGTGCTGAAAGCTCGCCGGCGCTGTGCCGGGAACCAGATTGAGCAGGCTCTGAAAATTGCGATTTGTGCCAAGCGGTACGTCCACCACCAGCACTTCCTCCAGTTTCCGTCCCGTGTCGGCGCGGTCGGTTTCGAGCAAGGCCGGGGCGGCCGAAACGATTACCGACTCCGAAACGTTGCCAGGCTGCAACTGCACATCGACGCGCGTACTGGTGTTCACCAGCAGCGCGACGTTGGTGCGGGTTTCCGCTTTGAAGCCGGCAATTTCCACGCGAACCGAATAGTCTCCGGGAGGGAGGTCGGGAAACGTGTAGTTGCCGCTCTCATTGGTCTTACCCGTATGGCTGATGTTGGTGTTTACTTCTGTCACGACGACTTTCGCGCCGGGAATTATCGCGCCGGTCGAGTCGGTGACTGCTCCGAGGAGGGTGGCGTTTACCGCTTGCGAATGTGCAAGGCCGCAGCAAACGATGGCTGACAGTACTGACGCAAGAATCCAACGGGGATATCTCATGGCCAAATACTCCTGTTACTATTTACTTCTGCGAAAACCCTGAGCGTTTACTCTCAGACGGTACATTATCCAAGGTTGAGGCCATTGTCAACCGGGTAGGGCGTTCTGTCAAGACAAAGTAGAAATGTCCCCCTGCTGGCAAAGTAGAAACGTCCCCTTTTGCCGGGGGTGGTGAGCGGCAGCTGTTAATCCGCTGGCGCCGGTGAAGCGGAGACGGGCATTCGTGACTCCAACTCGCGAACGTGAAGCGTGGGGAACTTGGCCTTCCCCTCACTTACGTTCGGCATTAGCTATAGCTAGATGGGGGCTGAGCGGAAACTCATGGTGGCCGAATCGATGCCGGCGGCCGAATTCTTCACGGCTTCTCAAGTCGGTGCTAAATCTGGGTTAAATCGGACGGTGCGAAAAGTAGAAAACTCCAGGTGGCTAGCCTCGCCTTCGATGCCGGCCACCTCCTCGTGAGAGCCCCTTCACTGCGTGCTGAGTTCCGCTTGGCCTCCGCTGCGTTGTACAATCTCGCCGTAAAACACATTCATCAGGTACAGCACCGCGCCGGCCAGGGCTACCGCGCTAAACGGAGCGACATTGCTAGCGGTCAGCGGACCAGCCTGGGCCCACAGCCCCGCGAATAATCCGGCTGTTAATTGGTAAGGAAACGACCACAGGTGGCAATTGCGCCAAAGTGAGACCAGCGAGACGCTGTCGCCGAGCAAAGAGAGGACGCCCGAAACCAGAATCGCGTTGCTCACTTGGAAAACCACTGCCGCGGCGATAAACCAGACGAAGCTTCCTCGTGCCGTAACCAGATTGGCCACTTGCGTTCCCAAGGTGGCGGCGATCGCGATGGTCGCGCCATTGAATACGATTTGGATCGGCATCGGCTTTACTTTCGGACGCCACACGGACTGCAGGATGCCGGTTACGGCGGCGATGAGCGCGGCGGCTTGCCAACCTATGGTTCCACCGGCGAAGAGAATCGGTACGGCGACTGGACTGATGGCGCTGACCATCCCGGGAACGCGCACCTTGAAGGTGGCGGCGAGTAGAGCCAGCGCGGCGCAGACCAGGAAGGACAAAGTTGCGACGTTCGTCCAGGTAACGCTTGCCGAAGCCACGACTCCGGCGCCTGCGAGGGCCACAATGCTTGCGAAGGTAAGGGCTCGTTTTGACATTGGCGGTTTCTCCCGTCGTTGTGCGTCGCGGCCTTTTTATTCACCGGTGACCAGCGCCGTGGCGCTAGTCCCACTGGTACCCCATATGATGCCAGTAGCTGATGCAGTAGTGGTGCCCCAGATGATCGATTGCCCCGTCGGTGTGGCCGTGCCCCATGACACGCCGCTGCCCCAGATCAGGCTGCTTCCACTCACGAATACATTCGTTCCCCAAACCAGACTTGTTCCCCAGATAATGCTGCTTCCCCAAATCACGCCGGAGCCGCTGACCAAGCTCGCCGTATTGTTGGAAGCATTATAGGTAACGGTGGGAGACAGGGCGCTCCCCGTTGCTAGGTCGTTGTTGGCCAAAGCGGCGGCGGTGTCCAAGTATCCGGCGCCAACCGTGAAAATATCGTAATAGCTCGTATAGCTGATGCCCGTTGTTGGATCCACCGCCACGCTCGACACAGGAAACGTCTTCGAGGCCGTTTTCATCAGCCGGGCTTTGATTTGATCCGGAGTCAGCGATGGGTTCTTTTGCAGGAGTGAAGCCGCCGCCGAACTGACTACCGGAGTGGCCATGCTGGTTCCGCTCAACACAAAGTAGCTATTGGCGGGATCCGAAGTGCTGGAGGTTGACACTGCGCTCGTCACCGGGCTCTGGTACAAGTAAACCGATTGCGGCACGATATTTGCCGGATAGGTTTGGGCCAGCGTGGACTTCGGCGCCGCCACCGAGATAATCAGGTTGCCCGGGGCCACCAGGTCGGGTTTGACCACGTGATCGATCAACGTCGGCCCCTTGGAGCTGTAGCTGGCGATGAGATCGTCGCTGCGGTACGGGGTGCTCATGGACTTCATGGCGCCAACTGTGATCACGTATGGATCGTTACCAGGGGCCAGAATCGTGCCGTACCCCTCGTTCCCAGCACTATTGTTGCGGCCTTCGTTGCCCGCCGCCACCACCACCACAATCCCCGCCTTCCAGGCGGCTTCCACTGCCTGACAAAGCGGATCCTGCGCATAGCTTTCCGCCGGCGGCCGGCCCAAGGAAAGGCTGATTATGCGAATGTTATAGGTGGACTTCAGGGTTATGGCGCGCTCTATGGCGCTGATTACCGTGCTGTCCGTCGAGCTTCCGTTTTGGTCCAGAACACGCAGGCTGACCAGCGATGCGCCCGGCGCCGCGCCTCCGAACTGATATTTGGAATTCGGTCCCGAGGAATTTTTTCCGGATCCAATCAGCATTCCAGCCACGTGCGTCCCATGCCCGTAGGCGTCCGCGGTCGTTGAATCGCCGGGCACAAAACTCTGCTGGTACAACAGCCCGCCCTTGAGGTCCGCATTCACCGTTACACCGCTGTCGATCAACGCAATGACGACGCCGGTGCCGATGTATGTTGGGTTGTCGGACGCGTCGGTATCGACGCTTTCGCGAAAGTAGTCGATCGCGATCGACGAAACCGGCGACATTTGGGCGATCACGCCCGACGTTACGTCCAGAGCGTGGAGGGGGTGATCCAAACTGACATGCGCCACGTCGGGATCGCTCGCCAGT
>DATFZA010000194.1:0-5886 GCA_035314765.1 Bryobacteraceae bacterium | reverse complement strand
TTATTCCGGCAGAAGACCGATCTGGAGGCTGACGCGAGCCGTTACTGGAACTCCTGGATGAATGGCGGCCGGTTGCCGGTTTTCAAGGACGATGGCGAGGCATATCTGGAGGCTTACAAGCGCAACCTGTATTGCGTTAAGGCAGCCAATCTGAACGGGCAGATTCCATCGGATATTACTGGGCAATTTCTCACCAATGGAATGCCGCAGCTCTATCCGCGCGATGCCATGATGTGCGCTCGCGTGTTCTTGTTGACTGGCCACGCAGACGAGGCAAAACAGGTCATTCTGTTCTGGGCCAAGCCGGAGATTCCTCGAAAAACGCCGGGCGAGTGGTATGCCCGTTATGATGCGCACGGGAAGGCGGTGGACGGAGGAAGCGGAGCGCGTTTCGACGAACCGGAGTGGGATGCGAACGGCTATTTCATTTACTTGCTCGACGAGTATCATCGCTCGAAAGGCGTATGGCTCGCGGACGCGGCATTCGTATACGAGCGGGCAGACTTCTTAGTCGCGCACCTTTCTTCGAACGGGCTCTTGTGGGAAGGCGGCATCGTGGAATGGACCGGATATTTGCCGGCCACCAATATGATTTGCTCCGCTGCCTTGAAACGCGCCGCCCGGATTGCGCTAGAGTTCGGAAACAAAACTAAGTCAGGCGCCTATGCCGGGGCGGCGCGCAAGATTTCGGAGGCATTGCCAGAGATGTACGATGGGACGCGGCAGACTTATGCCGATCTCCGCTTTACGGGTTTGAAGGGCGCGAATGGAGAGAGCCTCGCGGCTCAATCCGGAGAGAAGTTGTATCTCTGGGACACTACTGCCAATGTTGGCGTCATTTGGGGCTACCCCAATCACCGCGAGATCGCGTTATCCAACGGATTTTACGAGAAAATTACGGTGAAATTGGGAGGCGGTATGCAATATTTCGACTCCCCCGACCCGGGGCTGGCAAGCTATGGCCACGGCGTGTTCTTCTTTACGACGGCTGCCGCGGCGCAATACGAATCGATGTACGGGAAAAAGTCCGCGGCGAGGAACTTCGTCGATTGGATGCTGCGGAACGCGAACTCGTACGGGCTCATGCCGGAACATGTTCTTCCGGACGATAGCGATGTGAGTCCCGCGTCGCCGTTGTCGTGGTGCGGCGCGGAGTTCGCGGCGGCGCTGTTGAGCTTGGGGCTGCCTGATTCGCGATCCCCTCACTAACGTTCGGGGCTAGACGGAAACCATGTGCGGCGAGTCGATTCGAAGTCGCCGTGCTGGGAGTCACGGTCACTTCGAACGGCCGGACGGTGGAGGCGCTGCCGATTGGGCCGGTGATGGAAACACTGCGCCGGCATGGCGTGGTGAAGTAGCAAAGGGCTTTCATCGGCGGGTTAATGGTATGGCCGCCGATGAACACCGATCAGCGCAGATTCTTCGCTTCATTGTCGAAAACGTGCCCCTGCGGCAAGCGCCAGGGGACACAGCTACGATGATTTTGACCGAAGGAGTTCGGACTCGAGCCCGCTGTGTCCTCATCCGCGTCGCGAACTTGCCGGTTTTCATCCTTCTTCCTGTGCGTCCCGGCGCGCATGCGAAACAGTCATTTGGTTTTGACGATTCGTTCCAGTTCGGTTTGTAAACGCGCCATGGCGATGGGCGGGGGAACGGCCCGGGTCAACGCCGAATGTACGGCCTGGTAGTAGGCGCGGGAAACTTGATCGTAGACACGCCCCGCTACCACAGAAGGCCGTGGTTGCAGACCGGACAGCGCCTGGCCGCTGAGCTCGCCGTGGAACGGTGTTTTCCGCATCAGCTCCGGGCTCTGTGCGAGGGCAAGCAGCGTGGGCGTAATGCCCAAAGCGAGGGCGCGCTTGGATTGCGAATCTGCACTCACCAGGTCGCGCAGCGCGGCCACGGCTTCGTCGCGATGCTCCGAATACTTTGAAACGGAGATGGCGATTCCGCCCAACGTCCGGCCATGGCCGCTCTTTCCGGCCGGGAGCAGGGCAGCGGCGGTCTCACCGAAATGCGAGCGGCTGCGGACCGACTCGTGCATCGAGGACCAGTTGCGCATGAACGCGGCATTGCCCGCGGCATAGGTGTTCAGGGCATCGTCCTCGATGTAGGCTGTAGTTCCCGGAGGCGAGATGACGCCGATCCAGGAAACGGCCCGCTCCACGGCCCGGACCGCGGCGGCGTTGCCAACCGTGATGGTTCCGTCCGGCTCGATAATGTGGCCGCCGCCCTGGCTGGCCTGCCACTCCAGTCCGTTGCAGGTCAGGGCTTCGCCAGCGTTCCCCTGCCACACATAGCCCCAGAAGTTCGCATGACCAAGACGCCGTTCCCCGCTCTGAATTACCTTCGACATCCGCTCTAAGTCGTCCCAGGTCTCGGGTGGACCGCTGAAGCCATACTTGCGCAGCAGGTCGCTTCGATAGTAGAGCACGCCACTGTCGACGTACAGAGGAATGGCGATTAACCTGCCGTGCACGGTGTAGGTCTGAAGCAAGTCAGGGGGAAAAGAAGCCATCTGGTTGCGAAAGTACGGAGTGAGGTCCAACAGATCGTCGCCGAGCAGCCCTGGCCAGATTACGTCAATCTCCAGGATGTCGGGTTGCGGGGAGCGGTCTTTCAACAGCCGCTGATACAATTCCAGACGCAAATTGAAGGACTCAAAGGCGGGGATATAACGGATTTTCACGTTCTTGCGGCTGGCCGCGAAATCCGTGAAGCGGCGCAGTTCGAAGGCGCGAATGGGACCGTCGCCCAAGGAAGTAATGGTCAAGATGGTGGGATCGGGCTCGTTGGTTGTCTCCGGGTCAAAGCGAGCGCAGCCGGTGAGAGAAATTGCGGCTGCAAGAAGCGGAATAAATGTGCGCCAACGAGCGCCTGAAGAACCCCCGTCGCCACAGGCTGGGAGAACGGCGTCACGCTGGCAGGCGTTGGGCATTTTTGGGCGTCTTTGCTCTTATCGTCCAATCTCTACATAAGAAAAGATATTTTTTGCCAAGACATGCCGTACAACGTCGATAAGGAGAGCAGCGACCGGCATCTCTGAATGACATTCGATTTGCATGCTCTCTCCGTCCGCCAGCGCTCCCGGCCAACCTGGAGAGCGCGTTTATACGCGGCGGTGGAACACATGCGAGCCGTTCGGATCGGTCTGCGCCTGGCGCTGTGTTTCGCCGTCATCACCACGTTGATGTCCACCGGCACCGCACTGGCGCTGTGGCAACTCAGCCAGTACGACCACTATGTTCACCAGCTGGACGACATCGACCGGACGGTGGTCATGGTGTTAAATGTGAACAATAGCGTTCTGGCTTTCAAGGAAACGCTGGAGAGCGCCATTTCCACTCGGGACACGAAGTTCATGGACGCCTCGGTCCGCCCCTTCAAGAATGTTCTGGTCGCGCGGATCGACGGAGCTTGCGAGGCGTTGCGTTCGACCCCAGGGCGCCGGCAAACCCATGGCTTGACGCTGGCGATGCTGTCGTATTTTCGTGTCATCATCCCCGACCAAATCGATAGAGCGCTGGCCATGGCGAAGGCGGGAGATTGGGAAGCCGTCCAACTGAGGATCGATAACCAAGTGAGCAGCATTAGCCGGACCGTCACCGAGATGGTGCAGGATATCGATGCCGAAGGCGCCAGGCAGCGTTCGCGCGCGCTCCAAGAAATAGAACAAAAAAAGCGCATTGCCGTGGCGGCATTATATGTCTTCGGTCTATCCGCGCTCTTTCTGGCGGCAGCTTTGGGCTTTGCCGCGACGCAAAGCATCGCCCACCCGCTGCGGCGGTTGGAAGCGGGCGCCCGGGCCCTCGCTGCGGGCGATTTTGAGCATCGCATTCGCGCCGGCGGCCAGGACGAACTCACGGTCCTGGCGCAAGCGCAAAACCACGCCGCATCCCACGTGCAACAGCTTTACGAGGCTCTCCGCTCCAACAACGAAGCTTTGGAGCTACGGGTGATGGAGCGGACGGCACAACTGGAAACAGCCAAAGCGAACGCGGAAGCCGCCAACCAATCGAAGGGCGAGTTTCTGGCCAACATGAGCCATGAGATCCGTACTCCCATCAACGGCATCCTGGGCATGACCGAGCTGGCCCTCGACACCGAATTGACCCGCGAGCAACAGGAATATCTCGACTGCATCAAAGCTTCCGGAGACTCTTTGCTGGACCTGATCAACGACATCCTGGATTTTTCGAAAATCGAGGCCGGCAAAATGTTCCTCGATCCGGTGGAGTGCGAACCGCGGCCAGCTCTCGACACGGTGATGAAGACCCTGGCCATACGGGCGCATCACAAAGGTATCGAACTCCTCTACCGCCACGGACAACGCGTACCCAGCAAGGTCAGGGTCGACTTTGGCCGGGTGCGGCAGGTGGTCAATAACGTGGTAGGCAACGCAATCAAATTCACTGGCAGCGGCGACGTGGAGCTGTTCGTCGACGCCGGGCCGCTGGAAGCGGACTCGATCGAGCTGCGGTTTTCCGTTCGCGATACCGGCATTGGCATCCCGCCGGAAAAACAGGCCAGCATTTTTGAAGCATTTGTGCAGGCGGACGGCTCCACTACCAGGCAATACGGCGGTACGGGGCTCGGGTTGGCTATTTGTGCCCGTCTGGTGAGCCTCATGGGTGGCAAACTGTGGCTGGACAGCCAACCGGGGCAGGGAACCACGTTCTTCTTCACCGTGCCCTGCCAAGCAATTTCGCCCGGCCCGGGCAGCGACACCGATCTTGCCGGGCTGAGATTGCTGATTGTCGACGACCATCCGGCGAGCCTCGAGATTCTAGACGAATTGGCAACCAACTGGGGTGTTGACACGCAGTTGGCCGGGAGTGGGGCGGCCGCGCTCGACCTGATCGCGGCTGCAATTCGGGAGGGCCGTCCGCATCACGCGGTCCTGCTGGACGCAAACATGCCCGGGATGGACGGCTTCACCACGGCAGAGTTCATTCTGACCAATCCTCGCACTCGCGCAGCGCCCATCCTCATGCTCAGCTCGATTGACTTGAATCTGGACGCGCTGCGTTGCCGCCGCATGGGAATCGGTACCTACCTGGTGAAACCGGTCTCGCAGGCGGACTTGCGGAGCGCATTGAGGGCTGTGCTGGCGCAAAACGCTTCTTCGGCCGTCTCGCCGGCGCCGAAGAAACCGCGCTTGGCCGGAAGCGGGCGTCACAGCCGCATCCTGCTGGTCGAGGACACTCCCGTCAATCAGAGGCTGGCGCTTCGGCTTCTCGAAAAGCAAGGCCACACGGTTACGCTGGCCTGCAATGGCATCGAGGCTGTCGAGTTCACGGCAACCCGGAATTTCGACGTTGTGCTGATGGACGTCCAGATGCCTGGGATGGACGGGTTGCGCGCCACGGCACTGATCCGCGAGCGGGAACAGAGCACGGGCACGCATGTCCCCATTCTGGCCTTAACGGCGCATGCCATGCCGGCCGATCGCGACCGGTGTCTCGAAGCTGGCATGGATGGGTATTTGTCGAAACCGATCCGGACACAGGAATTGCTGGATGCGCTGGAAGCGCTCCAGGCCCAACCGCAGGTTTGAGTTGTGTCCAGGTGCAGGGGTGCTCTGTGTCCGCGTCGCTTGCCGGGCGCCCAGGGGACACCGCTGCGATAGTTGTAAGCGAAGGAGTTCGGAACTCGAGCCCGCAGTGTCCCCGTCCGCGCCGCTTGCCTGGCGCCCGGGGGACACCGCTGCGATAGTTGTAAGCGAAGGAGTTCGGACTCGAGCCCGCAGTGTCCCCATCCGCGCCGCTTGCCTGGCGCCCAGGGGACACCGCTGCGATAGTTGTAAGCGTCCCCGTCCGCGTTGCTTGCCTGGCGCGCCCAGGGGACACCGCGGACTCGAGCCCGCAGTGTCCCCATCCGCGCCGC
>DATFZA010000193.1:0-11039 GCA_035314765.1 Bryobacteraceae bacterium | reverse complement strand
TACACAGCTTGAACCGCAGCGGACGCGAAGTGAGATTCGGTCGTCGATAGCCCTGGTCGGGGAAGGAGACCAGCGCGCGAAGCGCATCGAAGATTTCGGTTACCACCCGGTCGGCTGCGTCCGGGTTGTCCTCTGCTATTGTACTGGCGGATACCGTCGAGAGCGGCGAACGCCTCCGGGTGAAGCGCATACCCGGTCATGCGGGCCGGTGGCGCTGGGCCTCGGTCTTCTCTATCAATAGTCGATACGCTTCCTCACCGTCGACGGGCTTCACCTTGCCGCTTTCCAAATCGTCAAACCGCCGGTCCAGCAATTCCCGCGTGTGGGCGAGTTCGTCAAAGTAGCCGATCACGGCATCTTGAACCAACTCGTCGCTCGGGCGTCCGGTCTCACGCGCCAACTGCTCAAGCTTCATTTGCACGTCAGGGGCGAAACGCACTTCCATTTGTGACAGCCTGCTTTCCAGAATAACGCCCGCAAAGGCTTGCTGCGCGCCTTCGCCGCGCGGATGCACCAGCCCAGCTGCCTGAAGGAGCCTCGGCTCGAGGCTGGCGCGCTTTGCACGGGTCGATGGTGGTGCATACTGGAGTCTGAAGTGCACCCACCGTTGAAACGGACGATTCAGGTAAGGATCAGCAAAGGGGACCACCAGTTTGTGGCCGAGTGCCTCGATCTACCGGTGGTTACGCAGGCGGCAACGCTCGATGAATTGGCCGCCAATATCCGAGAGGCGATCGGGTTGCACCTGGAAGGCGAAGATCTAGCTGATCTCGGTTTCGCCAGCAACCCCACGATCCTCGCCACCATGGAACTCGAAGCGGTGGCCTGATGCCGAAACTGAGAGTCCTTTCCGGACCTCAGGTTCTGAAAATCCTCCAGGATTCGGATTCCAGGAGTTTTCCCGGCGAGGCAGTCACGTCAAGATTCGTCGCCTCCCTGACAGCGTGGAACTCAGACCCTGACTGTTCCCAGCCATCGCGAGATCGACCGAGGCACCCTCCACGCTATCTATCGCCAAGCGTGTCGATTCATCCCCGAGTCCGACCTGCGGGCGGCGTTTTTCACGGAGTGACAGGGCAACGTCTTGCGCTCCCAATTCTCGCCGTCAAAAGGCCTTCAGAACGGTACGTCGTCGTCGGTGATCCCCTGATCGAAAGCCGGCTCTTCCGCCGCCACCGGCCGGGCGCCGGCGGCAGCCGCGCCAGCACTACGGGCGCTGCGCGGCATGGAGACCGGCGCGGCGGCGCTCTGGCTGAACTCGTCACCACCGCCGCCCCCGCCTTCGCCGCGGTTGCCGCTGAGCAGGATCACGTCGTCGGCGACTACGTCGGTCGCGTAGACCTTTTTGCCGTCCTTGTCGTCATAACTGCGCGTCTGCAGGCGGCCTTCGACGTACACCTGCTTCCCGCGCGTGAGGTATTGGGCGAGGTTTTCGGCTCGCCAAAGGGAGACGTTGGTCCAGTTGGTCTCCTCTTTCCACTCGCCGGACTGCTGGTCTTTCCAGCGCCGATTGGTGGCTACGGAGAATTTCGTTACCGCGGCGCCCGAGGGCGTGAACTTGGTCTCCGCGTCCCGGCCCAAGTGGCCCACTAAAATCACCTTGTTTACGCTGCGCGATGCCATATGCAAGGACTGTATCACAAGAGAGTTTCCGTGCCGAAAAGTACTGAGACTACGATGCCCAAAATTTGGTCAAACTATCACTGCGCAACAAGCACCCTTGGATGTAGAATTAGGATCAGTTGTTCCGGTAGAAGGATGTTCTTGAACTGGCGCTTGTACGTTCCGTTCTTGCTTCCTAGCCTGCTCTGCGTTCAGACTATCGTCGTCGCCCAAACAACCATCAGCGGTTCAGGCCCCAACGGCGGCGTGATCATGCACAACTCCGATCTCGCCGTGCTCGAAGCGGGCGAAGTCCGCAAGGACATTCCTTGCACCGTGTCGCCCGTCAAACCGGAGCTTGGCTTCGATTTGAAATTTCACGCCGGGTACGATGTCACCGTGCCGATGACGGACTTGGCCGGCCGGGAGAATCTACTGAGCATCCTGTTCCGCGTCACGCCGGAGAATCGCAAGGACCAGCCAACCTATCTCATCCAACACGTGCGGGTTCCGCTGCTGGAAGAAGACATCAAGGGCGATGCCTTCTTGCAAGGGGTTTTCGATCTGGGAGAAGGAAACTACCACATAGATTGGCTCATGCGGGACCGCGCCGACCGCGTCTGCGCCGATAGCTGGGATATTGAGGCGGCGATTGCTCCCAAAGATAAGGGAATCGCGCTTGTGGTGGTCCCTGGAACGGTTCAACGCTCCGACGCGGGGCAGTTTAATGAGGAACCACCCGTGCAGCGGGCTCTGGGTGAGCAACCGCTCAACGTAAAAGTACTGATTAACTTTGCGCCCCAGAATTCCTTGTCCGCCGCACTCCAGCCGGTAGACACCACCGCGCTCGTTTCGATCTTGCGAGGCATCTCCCGGGAGCCGCGCATCGGCAAGTTCTCCATCACCGCCTTCAACATGCAGGAGGGCCGGATTGTCTACCGGCAGTCGGACGCCGATCGCATCGACTTTCCAGCGCTGGGCAAGGCCTTGGATTCGCTCAATCTTGGTACTGTCGATCTCAAACGGCTGAGCGAAAAGCATGGCGACACCAATTTTCTGGCGGACTTGATTCAAAAGGAAGTGTCCGGAACGGGCGATCAGCACCCGGACGCGGTGATTTTTGCCGGTCCGAAGGTCATGCTGGACGCCAACGTTCCGCAGGAGTCTCTGCGCCAGGTGGGTGGCGTCGATTTTCCCGTTTTCTACATGAACTACAACCTGTATCCCCAGGCGGTCCCCTGGAAGGATGCGATCAGCCACACAGTCAAGTACTTCCGGGGAATCGAATACACCATCAGCCGGCCGCGAGATTTATGGTTCGCGGTCTCGGATTTGGTGACACGCGTCGTAAAATCAAGGAACGGCAAACGCTCGGCAGCCATCTCTACTCATTAGATAGACATCGGGTGTCGATAGATTGGGGTATGGCGATGCGGAATCTGACTACGGCGGTAGCTCTGGCCGCGCTTGCTGTGGCAAGCGTACCAGCCTCGGCACAGACTATTCTATTTGCACAAAACAGCCGGACGCAAAAGTACGGCAACAGTCTGGCGCCCTATGTCGTGAGTCCTCAAGGCGTTGTGGACCGTATGCTGGAGCTTGCGGACCTCCGCCCCAGTGAAACGCTATACGATCTCGGCAGCGGCGATGGCCGTGTTCTGATTACCGCGGTCGAACGTTTCCACGCCAAGGCGGTCGGTGTCGAACTGTCGGAGAGGCTGGTGCGGAGCACCAATGAACGAATTCAACGGTTAGGCCTGCAGAACCTGGCGCGCGTGATTCACGGCGACCTGATGGACATCGACTTGAGCCCCGCCGATGTGGTGACCATCTATTTGATGACAGATAGCAACGCGAAACTGCGCCCCAACCTGGAACGCTACTTGAAATCCGGCGCGCGAGTGGTGTCGCACGATTATCCGGTACCAGGTTGGCAGCCGAAGCATGTTGAGCGGGCGCTCGACGGCGAGAAACACGTCATCTATTTGTACCTGTTACCTCAAGCCAAAAAGTAACCCTGCACAATCCGCCGCTCCCGCCGATCAGAGAGGTAGGAGCAACCAATGGCAGATCAGCGTCTCACAAAGGATTGGCTGGCGTTAGAGAAGTATCGACTGGAAGTCATTGAGGACTGGCCAGAGGGTCCGAAGAAGGAGGCGGCGAGGAAGGCCATCTTGTCCCAGATCGGGAGCCTACAACGCCCTCCCGACGGCCCAATCGAAGGTTCGTTCCGTGTTGTTCTGCCCGGTCCCCTGCCCCCGCGCAGGCCAGTCCACCATTAGCCCGAGGTTCGTTATCGTGACGAACTTCGGTTAGCCCGAAGTTCTTCGGATTAGCGGACACGTAGTCGACTCCCTGCAGTTAGAAAGCTTTACGTTACAAAGCTTTACAGAGACTTTGCGGTCTCAACGTAACACGTCCATGCGTGGGTACGTATGTTTAAGGGTAGATGGCAATAGAACTTGTCCTCGATCCCGATACAGCGCTGATGCTGAAGGTGCGGCAAGGCGACTCTTGCAGCTTCGATTTGCTCTTGCACCGTCATCGATCCAGCGTGGTGAATCATCTATATCGGTCGGTGCACAATCGCGCGATTGCCGAAGAACTCGCGCAGGACGTTTTTGTCCGGGTGTACCGGTCGCGGGAACGCTACCAACCGGAAGCCAAGTTCACCACCTGGTTGTTCCGGATTACGACCAACGTGGCCTTGAATTGGAAGCGCGATTCCCGTTATGAGAATAGCCACATCCGCCTGGACGACGTCGAGCTTCCGAAAATGGAACTGCGTTCGAAGGAACCCGGCCTCGAGGACGTCCTGGTCGAAGAGAGCCGAGTCATGGAAATTCGCAAAGCGGTAGAGACTCTGCCGTCAAAGCAACTGGCGGCCGTGCTCATGCACAAATATGAGGGAATGGACTACGCGCAGATCGCCAAGGTTCTCGACTGCTCGATTCCGGCGTTGAAGTCGATTCTGTTCCGGGCTTATCAAACGCTCCGTCAGCGCCTGACGCAATTTGCCCCGCAGGCCGCGAATGCGTGAGCGAAGGAGGGGCGCTGGAGGCAATCCCCTCACTTTACGTTCGGGGTTAGTAAATTCATGCAAGAAGGATGAAAAATGCTGGCGATCGGAATCGATTCGGCGCACCTGAGCCGGTTCTCCAGGGAGTCGACCGGCGCTCATGAGTTGCTCGAGCAGCCCTTCCAGTCTAACCCCGAACGTAAGTGAGGGGATCGGCGGTTATTCCTCACGGAAGTGAGCGAACTCACGCCTCGCGGACAAACTCGTAGCGCTCTAAAGTAGCGGCGATCTCCACGTCGCTAGCATGGCGAATAACCTTGCCCATGCAACGCAGACGCACCTCCGCTCCTTTGTGGCCTGGCAGCGTGATCAAGTACTCCAGAGGCTGTCCGGCTTTCATCGGCGTGTCGGTCCGGAACAGGACGCCGCATGAACTTACGTTTTTTGTCTCGCACATCTCTGATATTCGTTCTGAGCCGCTCCTTATGAGTTCAAGAGGTAGCTTCAGTTCAAATCGCTTGTTTCGTCTTTGTTCGGCCACGGGTGTCAGTACGAATGTAACGGGCTTTGGTTCTAAGGTCAATAGGGCATGGGACTAGAGGAAGGGACTATAGGATAGGTACTAAGAACCCAGTACGAAAACTGGATTGTGTGAGAATGAATTGTTCTATGGAGCAGAGTTCGTTGGAGCAAGCGCAACGATTAGCCCAACTCTTAGCAAAGATGCGCGAGGATTGGGATCGGCGCGCCCGAGAGAACGCACGGTACTATGTTGCAACGGCGAACGAACAATGGAGCGACGAAGAGTTCTTCGGTTCCGGTGAGAGCACGGTGAGGGAAGAGATCCTCACCGATATGATCAACGTCTGTCAGGGGAAGGATGCTCGCAATATGCGAGTGCTGGAGATTGGCTGCGGCGCCGGCCGGGTAACACGGGCGCTGGCGAAGATCTTCGGCGAGGTCCACGCGGTGGATGTCAGCGGAGAAATGGTTGAGCGGGCCAAGAAGTCGCTGATCGATTTCCCCAATGCGTTCATCTATCAGAACAATGGGAAGGACTTGGATGTGGTACCAGCGCAACCATTCGACTTTGCCTTCTCGTCGATCGTCTTCCAGCACATTCCCAGCCGTGAGGTGGTCGAGAACTACGTCAGAGAAGTCGGACGACTGCTAGCGCCGGGCGCCCTCTTCAAGTTCCAGGTGCAGGGGGACAGTTCGTTAGAGACCCGGTCGGATGACACTTGGCTCGGTGTGCCCTTCTCCGATCGGGACGCAGTGGAGATGGCGCTACGCTGCGGGTTTGAGCCTCGATACCGTCACGGAGCCGGTGAACAGTATTTCTGGCTGTGGTTCTTTAAGCGCTAAGCCCTCTAAGCGCTAAGCCGGGAGTCGTCCAGATGCGCGCTTTGCGCGCTTTGTGGACCAATACTCGGCGGACCAACGCTCTCCGGACCTAAGCCCTGCTGTTCAAGCATCGGAAAATTCTGGTCGACAGCGTCCATCGTAGGCTGTTGGTCAAGATTTTCGACGCCCGCCGCTTGCGCGCCGCGCTTGGCTGCGCGCCGACCCGCCCAATAGGCGGACATGCGTTTGGAAACCTCAAGCCGCTCCTCCCCACCCATGCTCTTTCGACCACGGCGGCTTCGGGAGACGGACGATACTTTTTTCAGTCGCGCCTCAAGCGTGGAAATAGTCCAGTCCAGGCGCTTCTTCTCTTCATAGAGCTCATTAAGAGCCTTCTGAATGTCCATGGGCGATGCCCTTTCGAATGTTTGTTAGATCACCATCATAATGGACATCGGCCCAGATTGCACGCATTTTTTTGTCAAAAAAATATTATGCATGGAAGAATTTTTCCTGGGCCCCACGGCGGCTAGACTGGTAGACGATGCGTGGAATTGTAATCACATTTGTCGCCCTGGCGGTTCTCGGGGCGCAATCCGTTGAAATATCAGGCGAGCGGATGCGGGCGCATATTAAATTCCTGGCCGACGACCTGCTGGAAGGGCGCGGAGCCGGAACGCGAGGCGGACAACTGGCCACGCGCTACATTGCAACGCAGCTGGCGCTCAATGGCGCGCGCCCCGCAGGCGATAACAGTACTTATTTTCAAAAAGTCCCACTGATCGGCGCCGAGACGCAGCCAAGCGCGACTCTGTCGGCGAAAGGTGACGGAAAAACTGCGCAGTTCCGTTGGCTGGATGACTTTGTGGGGGTCGGCCAGAGGCAGCAGCCGGATGTCACTCTCGATGGCGATGTCGTCTTTGTGGGGCATGGAATCTCCGCGCCGGAATTCGATTGGGACGATTATAGGGGACTGGACGTAGCGGGAAAAGTACTGGTTCTCTTTACGAATGAACCGCCCTCCAATGACCCGGCTTTCTTTGGCGGCGCGGCGCTCACGTACTACGGACGGTGGACTTACAAATACGAAGAAGCAGCGCGGCGGGGCGCCCAAGCCGTTTTTATTATCCACACAATTTCCACAGCCGGTTATCCATTTGACGTGGTTCGTTCTTCCTGGGGAAAAGAAGATCCGCAGTTGCGGCTCGGATCGGGAGAGCGGGCGCTGGCTTTTGCCGGCTGGCTGACCGAGGAAGCCGGACAACGCTTGCTGGCCATGTCCGGCAAGGACCTGAATGAGCTTTTGGCCGCGTCAAATTCAAGAGACTTCCGGCCAATAGCGCTGGGCATCCACATGCGCGGCAGCATGCCGACCCGCCTGCGGCCTTTGGAATCGGAGAATGTCTTGGCCTTGGTTCCCGGCCGCGATCCGGCGTTGAAAGATCAGGTCGTCGTTTTCACCGCGCACTGGGATCATCTCGGTATCGGCACGCCGGTGAACGGCGACAGGATTTATAACGGCGCTGTCGATAACGCAAGCGGTTGTGGCGTTTTGCTGGAGTTAGCGCGCGCCTGGTCGAATCTGAATCCCAAGCCGCGGCGCTCGGCGCTTTTTCTGGCGGTGACGGCGGAGGAAGCCGGTTTACGTGGGTCCGCCTATTACGCGCACCACCCCGTAGTGCCCGCAAGCAAAACAGCGGTAGACATCAACTTTGACAGCGTTCTTCCGTTCGGCCGGACGAAAGATGTCTTCCTCACCGGCGCCGACAGAACGACCCTTTGGCCGCTGGTTCAGCGAGCGGCGAGTGAGCTGCAAGTTGAGATTACTCCAGAGGCTCATCCGGAGCAGGGACACTACTACCGCTCCGATCATTTTTCTATGGCCCAGGCGGGGATTCCGGCGTTCACCATCAGTCTCGGCACGAAGTTGGAGGGCAAACCAGCGTCGTACGGTGAACAAGTCGCCGAGGAATTTAATGCCAAGCACTATCACCAACCCAGCGACGAGTACGACGACAATTGGAATATGAATGGCATGGAGCAGGTGGTCCAGCTTGGCTTACGAATCGGCCTGGACGCCGCGAATCGAGACAAATTGCCTTCCTGGCGCCCCGGTGACGAATTCCTGCCAGCCCGCGAAGCGAGTGGGGTCAAGTAAACAGCGGCAATTGGGGAGGCTCGTAATCCGTCTCGCTGGCCATGAGATTGTACTTGGCCACCAATTTATGCACCATGGATCGAACTTTGTCGGGATAGGCTCCTTTCAGGTAAGCGTGTTGCGCGTAGCGGTCGCGATAGCGGGTGTAGAGATGGGGGAAATTCTGCTGCACAAACGGAAGAAATACCTGCTTGGCGCAATCTTTGAGAAAAAGAGGCGCGGCGCGGAATGAGGTTGCTCCAGCCGCAGCCGCGGCTTGGCAGACACTGTCTAAATTCGCCTCGCTGTCGGTGATCAGCGGCATGACGGGATTCGCCAACACCGTGACACGCACGCCGCAGTCAGCCAATTTCTTGACCGCTCGCAGGCGCAGGTCGGGACGGGGTGCCATAGGTTCGAGCAGCCGAGCCAGTTTTGCGTCGGTAGTGGTCACGGTCATGTTCACTTGGACGATGTTGTCCCGGCCCATGGCGCCCAGCAAAGCGGCGTCGCGGGCGACCAAGTCGGACTTGGTGGTTAAGCCGAGTTGGTGCCCTGTCTGGTGCGCGAAGACCTCCAGAATCTGACGGGTGATGCGGAACCGGCGCTCGGCGGGCTGATAAGGGTCAGTGGCGGTGCCGATCCAGATGGATTCTCCCAGCTTGATTTTGCGCAGTTCCTCGCGAAAAGCAGTGGGCGAGAACTGTTTGGCAAAAATCCGGCGCTCGAACAGAACCGGGTCGCGCAGCTCCATGAATTCGTGCGCGTAGCGGGCGTAGCAATACTTGCAACCGAACTCGCATCCCCGGTAAGGGTTGATGGTCCAGACAAAAGGCATCTTGGCGCCGGAACAGCGGCCGACGAATCGGCGTGTCTCGAGTTCGAGATACTCGACGCGGGCTTTCTGTTCGAGGGCCTGGCTTTGGGCAGCAAGTTTCGCGATGCCCACCAGGCCCGGTTGGGGAGAATCATCGAACAGCATGGTCTTATATTCGCCTTTTGTTCGCTACGTGTCAAGGGTCGAAATGCCGTCCTCAAGCAGAATGTAGCGGATTTGTTCTTGGAACTGTGTTTGCAACGTTGGCGACGGTAATGAATGTGGAACGCTGCCATTCCGTCGAGTGAGCGCAATCCCGAAGAGAGAGATAATGCAGGTCTTTGCCGCCTCCGCCGGAGGCAGAGGTGTCAGACGCCGATTGCCCCCGATTCGTTTGCTGCAACTCTGCTGCGCAGCAAACCAGCCGTGGGGTGGCTCACTCGTGGCGCCATGAAGCCGCTCAAAAGAACGCCGTCACGCCTTCGGGTGGGCCCGGTCGTAGGTGGCCATGAGATCGGTCAAGGAGACTTGGGTGTATTTCTGCGTGGTGGACAGGCTAGCGTGGCCGAGCAGCTCTTGAATGGCTCGCAAGTCGGCGCCGTCGGCTAATAGATGAGTCGCGTAGGCGTGGCGAAAGCTGTGCGGGTGGATCCCGGAATCGCCGCCCAGGATCGAGGCGTACAGCTTCACGATGCCGCGTGCGCCACGGTCGGTCAGGCGCTCGCCGCGGTGGTTGAGAAAGAGAGCCGGATCGGCGGTAGCAGCGGGATGGCGTTCCGGAACATAGCGGTCCAGCGCCGCGGCGGCTTTGCTTCCATAGGGGACCTGCCGCTCTTTACGGCCTTTGCCACGCACGCGAATCCAGCGGTCATCGGTGTCGAAATCCGTCAGGTTCAGCCCGACCAGTTCGCCGATGCGCAGACCGCAGCCGTAGAGCATCTCGAAGATCGCGAGGTCCCGCGCGGGAAAGGGACATTCGAGCTTGCCTGCGCCGACGCCGTCAATCAGCGTATTGGTCTGTTCGGCGGTAAGGACGCGAGGCAGCGTCTTCGGCGCTTTGGGAGTGCGCACAAGTTTGCCGATATTGTTTTCGATCAGGCCTTCGCGTAGCACGAATTTGAAGAAGGAGCGGACCGCGGCCAATTTGCGCCGGATCGAGGCG
The DNA here is from genome assembly GCA_035314765.1 of Bryobacteraceae bacterium. Taxonomy (GTDB): domain Bacteria; phylum Acidobacteriota; class Terriglobia; order Bryobacterales; family Bryobacteraceae; genus DATFZA01. The sequence goes on along the minus strand of DATFZA010000193.1, from coordinate 958 downwards.
TTTTCGAGCTTCGCTGCATACAGGCTCCCGAGCCATTCGCGCAGCGCCAGAGCGTCGAAGTCCCTGAGCCCCGGCGGTTCGGTTTCCCGCGAGAAGTAGTCCAGGAACTGCATGAGGTCGGACTCGTAGTTGCGCAGCGTATGAGCCGACGCGTTCTCCCGGCGGAGATGATCGAGATAGAGACCGATTTGGGTTTCGAGTTCAGACTTGCACGGCGACATATGAGTCTAGCGCCTCCAGGGCGCGGCGGCAAACTTCGGCATGGCGAGCCGATTTATCGCGCCGCAAACGCTGCAGCGTGGCCTCGTCGAGCTTCGGAAGCAAATCGAAAGTAATATTGGCCGGCTGGTAGTTCTTCGGATCCGCGCCGGAAACATAAGCACACAACGAGCCCAGCGCGGTCTCTCGAGGGAAAGGCCGAATTTCTTCTCCCAGCGCCAACGACACAGCATGGCGGCCGGCAACGAGGCCCGTGGCGATGGATTCCACGTAACCCTCCACCCCCGAGATCTGGCCGGCGAAAAAAATATACGGCCGCGTCCGCAATTGGAGCGACGGCGTCAGAAGCAGCGGCCCGTTGATGTACGTATTCCGGTGAATTTGGCCGTAGCGGAGAAACTCCGCTCGCTCGAGGCCGGGGATCATCCGAAACAGGTGTGCCTGCTCCGGAAAACGCAGGTGGTTTTGAAAACCGACCAGATTGTAGCTGTCCGCGCGGGCGTTTTCCTGCCGGAGCTGGAGCACTGCGTAAGGCCGCCGCCCGGTCCGCGGATCGCTCAAACCCATGGGCTTCATGGGACCGAAGCGAAGCGTGTCGCGTCCGCGGCGGGCGATCTCCTCAATGGGCAGGCAAGCCTCAAAAAACGGCGTGCGGTCTTCGGGCCGGTCTTCAGGAATGTGCGCCGGCACGGGTTGGGCGGCCAGCAGTGCGTCCAGAAACCGATCGTATTGTTCTTTG
>DATFZA010000192.1:0-2058 GCA_035314765.1 Bryobacteraceae bacterium | reverse complement strand
AGCGCCGCTTCCAGAAGTCATAACTCAACACGACCACCGCCTGCTGCCCGGGAACGCGATCGTCGTCCGGCGTCAGGGTACGCCCGATTGCCGTCTGCGTGCCCAGTGTCTCAAAGTAGTTTCCGCTTACCATCTCGCCGTAGATGCGGTCGGTCTGACCCTTCCAGTTCATCGCTACGAAGGTAGCGAAATGGGCGATGACGCCGTTGAATCCCGCTGCGTGGTCACGAAATTCCCGATATTCGGGATAGGAGAACACATACTGGTCATCGTAGTTGGTCTGCATCCAACCGCTGCGTATCCCGGGTGAGCTGAAGAGCACGAGTTGTTCGGGATGCTTGACCGGCAAGGCGCGCAGCAGCGCTTGATCCATGAGGCTGAATACCGCGCTATTGCCCCCGATCCCCAGAGCGAGGGAGACCACGGCTACTCCCGTGAATACGGGTGTTTTCGCCAGGCTGCGGAGCGCATATCGGGTGTCTTGCCAGAGAGTACTCATTGGGTATTTTTTTGCACCCTGGTTGCCACCTGTAAGTCATTGTGTCCGTTATTGTTGGTTGCAGAGCGCGTGTTCGGATTTGGGATGGTCCGGTGCGACGCCGGAACAGGCTGCACCGGCTTGTGATACGCTACATCGCATGTCCGAGGCGAAGGAAATCGCGGCTTTGATTGCCGGGATGGAGGCCAACCTCGACAGCGCCGATGAGCTGACGCGCGGGCTCTCTCACCAGCAATTCAACTGGCGTGCCGAGCCGGGGCGGTGGTCCATCGCGCAGTGTCTAACGCACGTGAACATGGTGAATAACCTGGACCTCGCTCCGTTGGAACAGGCGATAGCGGCGGGGTGCTCACGCGGAATTACCGGCGAGGGACCTTTCCACTACGGATTCTTGGCCACCAAGTTTGTTGCCTCGCAAGATCTGCCCATTAAGAGGAAATTCAAGGCTCCCAAGAGCTTCGTACCCCCGCCGGAGGCCGATCCGGAAAAGACGATCGGTGACTACCGCGTCATCTCCGGCGAAATCCGTCGTCTGATGCTGCTGGCCAATGGGCTCGATCTGGCTCGCGTGAAGGTGGGTTTGAGCGCGCTTCCCGCGCCGCTGCGTGCGATCGTCAAAATGCCGCTGGGCGCGCGTTTTACATTACTCGTCAATCACGACCGGCGCCATTTGTGGCAGGCTGGCGAGGTTCGAAAGCAGACGCAGTTTCCCAGGTGAGTGTTGCTGGCCAATCTGTCAGCGGAAACGCTCATGTCCGCCAGTTCTATGCTGAATCTGTGGTGAAATCGAATTAGATGGCTTATCGGTTACGCGCCCGCGAATCGGTGCGGCTCGGCGTCAAACGAGTGATCCGCGAAGAGATCGACAGCGCGATTGAAGAACTTCTCCACGGCAAGGATCGTGACGAGGCGATTCACGATGCGCGTAAGAGCGCCAAGAGAATACGCGGCGCGCTCCGTCTGGTGCGCTTTGATCTCGGCAGCCAATTTGGCCAGGAGAACGGGGTTTTCCGCGAGATCGGGCTCAAATTATCCGATCTGCGCGATGCCCAGGCGCTGCTCGAAGTATTCGATGATATCGTCGCGCGTTATAAGCAACCATTACCATCCATCCGGCGCGGCCTTGAAGAACGCAAGCGGCGGTTTGAAGCCGCGGTTGACGCTAAGGCGGTCACGGAAGAGGTGATCGCCGATCTGCGGCAGGCCCGCGAGTGGATGGACCGTTGGCCGCTGCACTCCAATGGATTCGCGGCGGTTGCGCCGGGATTGGGCGGTACTTTCCGGGCCGGCCGGCGGGCCTTTGCCGCCGCCTACGCGGAACCGACGCCGGAACACTTTCACGAGTGGCGCAAGCGCGCCAAGGATCACTGGTATCACATAAGGCTGCTCGAAAACCTGTGGACGCCGGTCATGCAGGCCTACGAAACCAGCCTGAAATGTTTGGAACAATTGCTGGGAGACGATCACAATCTGGTCGTGCTGCGAACTTCTATCCAAGCCGGGCCGGAGCTGTTCCGCAACCGCCGCGAGCTGGGCACGCTCTACCGCCTGGCCGACAC